>CAYVIS010000143.1:0-5612 GCA_964451565.1 uncultured Neisseria sp. | reverse complement strand
TATATAAATCAGAATTAAAAAGTTCGGCAGCCATATAAACGGCAACCGCATAATGGTCGAGGGGATAAAGCCTGCTACGAGGAAAATAACCATGCTGAATAAGGCGATAAAGCGGGCTTTGGAAGAAAAGCCTTTTCCCGTCAGGCAAGTTAATGCATAAACAGTGATATAGGCGACAAAACCCAATGCAGCGATGATGCCGAAAGCCAGATACAGCTCGATGATGAAACTGTGCGGGTTGGTAAAGCCCAAGCTGCTGCTTAAGTGGCCGCCGAAATATTCGGCAAAGTTTCTGGGGCCGTAACCGGTATAGAGGAAAGGCGGGTGGTTCCAGAAATAATTGTAGATTTCCTGGCGGTAGGAAACAGAATTATCGCTACTGAAATCGTATAAAAACAGATACAGCCGCGATGAAAAGCGTTCCAAAAATTCGTTGCCGTTGAGTGAGAGCAGAAAATTTTGGATGATGGTTGAGGGAATCATGCTGAGTAAAAGCGCCGCGCCACCCAAAGTAAAGGCAGTTGCCAAAGCATTGCCGCGATAGACCAAAAACAACATCAGCAACATGAGGTAAACCATAATGGCGGTTCGCGATGCGCTGGCGAAAATAACGGCGCCGAGTAGTATGAACAATACCCAGCCGGTCAGCTTGGTTTTGATATTGATGCCGTTCAAGTTGAAGAAAAACAAGATGGACGGTGTGATGCACAATGCGGTGGTGGCCAAGTTGTTAGGGTTAAAGAAAAGCCCTTTGAGTGTACCTGCATCTAACGAAAATGCCTCGTCTCCGAAAACGAATTGGAAGCCGGTGACCAATTCGATAATGGCAGGCAGGGTGATAAACCCGCTGAAGCATAAAAGAAAAGTCTGGATAAATTTTAATTTGTCGGAATGGCGGCTGATAACCAGATATAGCATATAGAAATAGGCAGGCAAAATGGCAAACAGCATTAAATCGGCAAATAATGTGGCGCTGATGGGGGAAATGAAAATATGTAAAAGGCTCCAGCCGCTCATCAGCGTGACCGGCAGCAGGGCATAGAGCATTTTTTTGGGGAATACTTTTTTTTCCAGCAAAAAAATAATGCAGGAAAGAATGATGAATAATAAAGTCATCGGATTATCGATGCGTGGAATCCCCACCCGGTAAGACAGGGTGGGGCCGAGCATGAAGGCAAGCAGCATGCCGTAAGTCAGCGTGAGGTATAGGGTTTGACTTTTGATTTTCACGTTTTCATCCGTCAGGCAGAAAGGTTTATCGCTGCACGATATGTTTCTGTCAGTTGGGAAACGACGCTGTGTTCGCCGAATTCATTCAAACAAGCTTCACGTAATGCTTGCGGGCTATATTGCCGGTGGTTGTCATGCAGCGCAATGAGCGCTTCTGTGAGCGCCTGCTGATTTTCTGTGTCAATCAAAAGGCCGTTTGCGGGCGTGACAATGCTTTCCGGGCCGCCGCAACGGGTGGCGACAACCGGCAGGCCCTGTGCCAAGGCTTCAATAAACACGACACCGAAGGTCTCAATGCGGCTGGCCAATACAAAAGCATCGCTTTCATACATCAACTTCAATACTTCTTCGTTTTTCAAACCACCCAAAAATTCAACCGAGCCGCCCAAATTCAAATCGGCGGCAAGTTGGTGCAATTTGGCTTCTTCAGGGCCTTTTCCGCCGATTTTCAGCTTCATATCGGGGCGCGTTTTCAACGCTTGTGCAAAAGCGGGCAGTAAAATGTCAAAGCCCTTTTTGTGTTGCAGATGGGCGACGGAGCAGAATGTAAAGTGCTCGTTTTGAGGCTTATGGGCCAAATCAACGGCAGCTTCGAATTTGGCAGACAGGATGTTGGGAATGTATTTCCATTCCAGCCCCTTGAATTCGTTTTTCAGCAACGTGCAAAACTCTTGGCTGACGGCAATGCGTGCAGCCGCCTTTTCTGCGGCTTGCTGCATGGCAGGCCATTGCCATTCGCGGATTAATTTGCGGGCGTAAGTGGTGCTGTGTTCGGTGATAACGTAGGGGATGCCGGTTTCCTGATGGATGGCATGTGCCAAAATGCCGCCGTGATTCATGCTGTGGGCGTGTAACCCGTCAGGGCGGCCGTGGTCGGCAACATAACGGGCAAACAGTTTTTTGCCGGCATTGACCCAGCGGTCGCGGTCGAGCCGCATACGTGGAAAGAAATACATGCTGTTATAAACATAGGTCGGAACATCTTGTTCGACATAATTTTTGAAACCGTAATTGGTAGAAAAAACAGTTTCGGGCTGGCCGCGCAAAGAGCGGAAAAGCGGCGCAATCACGCCCACTTGCAAGCCTGAGCGCTGCAATGCCTGAGCTTGCTGGCGGAAGAAAATACCGTCAACGTCATCGGGTGTTGCAGGATACCAAGATGGCAGAATAAGTACATGCATAGTCGGTTTGCTCGCTGAATAATGGTAAGGGTTATGCTATCTGCTTTTCAGATGGCCTTTTATGGTGGCAGCCGCACGTTTCAGGTGTTGTTTGTGCTGGATGCCGAGCCAGATCATAACGGCCAGCCAGATTGCCGCAAAAATAAAATAGTTGCTGCTGTTGCCGAAATAAGTGTAGGCCAGGCTGAAGAGCAGGCATAAAAAAGTGGTGGTGTAAATTTTGGTTCTGGGCAACGGCTGCCACAAACGGCTGGAAGCTTCGGTTTTCATTACGCAAAACAACCAGAATGAAATGGCGGTCGCCATCGCGGCACCCCGTGCGCCTAAGTTGGGTACCAATAAATGTAGCAGGCCGAAGTTGCACAATAAAGCCAACAATGAAAACACCGTAATCAGCCACGTACGCTTGCTGACGTTGATGCCGATGCCGGTAACCTCGGTTAATGTATAGAGCAAAGGAAACAAAATACTGGAGAGCAGGATAAATTGCACCGGCGCATATTCCTGCGGCAGCAGTATCGGGATGAGCGGTGAGAAAAGGCCGACTAGGCAGAGGATGGCCACACACAAGCTCAGCATCATTTCAACAATACCGTTGATTTTGTCGAGGTTAACATCTTCTTTGACCCACTTAAACACCATCGGTGCCCAAATGGTTGAGAAAATACTTTGAAAAATCAAGGCAACAGCGCCGAAGCTGACAGCCATCGAGTAGATGCCGAGCTCGCTCATACCGGCCAGCTGTTTGAGCAGGAAGCGGTCGATGGAAGACAAACCCCAATAGGCCAAACCGCCGAAAGCAAGCGGCATGCCGTAGCGCAAGGTGTCTTTCATGAGCGGAAAGCTGAAAGGTGCCCGGATGGCTTTCGATACTTCCTGACGGGTTTGCAGAGTCAGGATAACCACAGTCAATAATTGTGCCAGCGCATAAGCCAGAATCAGATTGAATGTGGTTTTGGGCAGACCGAATAAAACATAAGCCAATACCAGCGCCAAAATCAAAATCTTGGGAATCAGCTGGCTGAGCGAAAAAGCGTAGGCGCGCTCCTGCATGCGCAAAATCACCGACAGATAACGGGCGAGCAGGGTAGTGAAGAAGAAAATCAGACACAACAGGCCGAGTGGCGCTTCAGGCAGGTCGAAGACCCATTGCGCGGGTCGTTCGAGCTGAAACAGCAACGCCACGCAAACGGCGGCAACCAGCGATAACGGCAGCAAAACGATGGTTTTGAACAGAGCCGGCTTATCTTCTGCGGCATGATACTCACGGATATAGGCCATATCCTGCCCCAGGCTCATCACCAGCAGAATCATTGCCGATACGGTTTGCAGCAATACAATTCGGCCGATGTCGTCGGCGCTGAAATACCAAGAAATCAATGGTAAGGAAACGGCGCTGGCTGCGGCGCTGCCGAGCGGGCCGAGTGCATAACCAAATAATTTTTTAGCATTCATGAACAGGATTCCATGGGAAGAAAACCATTCTTCCGGAAAAATACAGACGATTCGTTTTCAGATGGCCTGTTGGCTGCAACAGGCCATCTGAAAGCAAACCTTGCGATTTGCATAAAAATGCCGCATGCCGGGGATAAGTCCTCGGCAGGCGGCAGAGGAGGACTTACGCTTTGACAACGTTGGCGTTTTTGCCTTGGAAGCGGCCGCGGGTGTCGATAATCAGCTTGGCGTGCTGCTTGAGCAGGTCGTAGTCAAATTTGTCGTGGTCGGTGGTAATCACAACGCAGTCGAATTTGGCAATGTTTTCCGCAGTTAAAGGCTCGCTAGACAAGTCGAAATAGTGGTGGCCTTCGATTTTCGGGAACACCGGCACATGCGGATCCGAGTAGGCAACATCGGCGCCCAAGGCATGCAGGCGGTCCATCACTTCAACCGACGGGCTTTCACGCATGTCGTCAACGTTTTTCTTGTAGGCAATGCCCAAAATCAGCACTTTGCTGTCTTTGATGGAGCGGTTGTGCTCGTTCAAAGCCAGGCCGACTTTGTTGATGACGTAGTCGGGCATCGCTGAATTCACTTCACCGGCCAGCTCGATAAAGCGGGTGTTGACACCGTATTCGCGCGCTTTCCAAGTGAGGTAGAAAGGGTCGATGGGGATGCAGTGGCCGCCCAAGCCGGGGCCGGGATAGTAGGCCACGAAGCCGAACGGTTTGGTGGCAGCAGCATCAATCACTTCGTGGATGTCGATGTCCATTTTATCGGCAACAATTTTCATTTCGTTGACCAAACCGATATTCACGGCGCGGTGGATGTTTTCCAACAGCTTGGTCAATTCGGCTGCTTTAGTGGAGCTGACCGGCACCACTTTATCAATGGCCGGCTGGTACAGCGCCACGCCCACTTCCAAACAAGCGGGAGTGTGGCCGCCGATTACCTTGGGAATGGTGCGGGTTTCGAAATTGGGGTTGCCCGGATCTTCACGCTCGGGAGAGTATACCAAGAAGATGTCTTTGCCGACTTTGAGGCCGTTTTCTTCGGCGCGCGGCAGCAGTTCTTCTTCGGTGGTGCCCGGGTAGGTGGTGGATTCGAGCGACAACACCTGACCGGCGCGCAGATACGGCTTCACGGCATCGGTGGTGTTAATCACATAGCTCATGTCCGGCTCACGGTATTTGTTGAGCGGAGTGGGCACACACAAAATCACGGCTTCCACTTCACCGATGCGCGAGAAATCGGTGGTGGCTTCAAATAGGCTGTTGCGGGCAGCGGCGATTTTGTCGCCGGGGATGTGTTCGATATAGCTTTCACCTTGGTTCAGTTTATTGACTTTACCCTCGTCAATATCGAAGCCCAGCACTTGGTAGCCAATGTCTACATAACGCAGCATCAGCGGCAAGCCCACATAGCCTAAGCCTACAATACCGATTTTAGCGGTTTTGTCGGCGAATTTCTGGATAGTCGTATCTTTCATGACGGTTCTCATAAGATGGTTAAGTAAATTTATATTGCAAGAAAACAGCTTTGCGGCACATAACTGCCGTTAAAAAACAAAAGTGGCGCAAAAGTTGCCCAAGTGGCCTGACCAGTCAGACAGCTTGGGTCGGATTGGGTTCTTACATTTTCAAAGCATCATAGAGATTTACAAAAACAGGGGCAAACAGATGTGCTTTATCGCACGAAATTGAGGTTATACGGTAGTTGGGGAACTTTTTTTGATTAGAGTAACATACGTAATTGTCTGTAAAA
>CAYVIS010000142.1:0-5652 GCA_964451565.1 uncultured Neisseria sp. | reverse complement strand
TTTTCTTGATACTGTCGGTCTGGAACCGGATAATGCACCTATTTCATCCGGTAATCATGGATATCAATAGAAAAAGTTTTCCATTTAAAAGATGCGCGAATCCCGAATATCAAGTATCATGCCTCACCTGATTTAACTTAAGTTAACTTCAGCCTCAACCTGAAGCTTGTAAAAGCTTTACCAGATTATTTTTTTAGATGGTTTAAGGACAAATAAAATGTCTACGCAATCACAACAACAAAACAACAATACCGCTCTGTCGGTGTTGACCGCACTGTTTTTCATGATGGGTTTCATCACCTGCCTGAACGACATCCTGATTCCCCACCTGAAAGCCATTTTCGACCTGACTTATTTTCAGGCGATGTTGGTGCAATTCTGCTTCTTCACCGCTTATGCCATTATGTCGATTCCGATGGGCAAATTGGTGGAAAAATTCGGCTATAAAAACGGCGTTATCGGCGGCTTTTTGCTGACCGCAGTCGGCTGTTTGCTGTTTTATCCGGCGGCGGGCAGCGAGTCTTACCCGATTTTCCTCGGCGCGCTGTTTATTCTGGCTTCCGGCGTGACCTTGCTGCAAGTGGCGGGTAACCCCTACGTGACCCTGCTGGCCAAACCCGGCAAAGAATCGGCCACACTGACTTTGGTGCAGGCATTCAACTCATTGGGCACCACCGTTGCGCCGCTGCTGGGCTCCGCGCTGATTTTGGCCGATGCCAGTCAGGCGGCGACCAAAGCCGAGCAGGTGCAGTCGGTGCAGATTCCCTATCTGGGCTTGGCCGGTTTGCTGATCCTGCTGGCTGTGTTTGTGAAAATGATTAAACTGCCGGATGCGCGTAAAATCGCCGAAGCCGAAACCGAACACAACCACGACGGCAAAACCAGCGTGTGGCAATACAAACACTTGGTGCTGGGCGCGCTGGGTATTTTCTGCTACGTGGGTGCAGAAGTGTCTATCGGCTCGCTGCTGGTCAGCGTGATGGAAGTCACTGCCGGTCTGGATCATGCCACCGGCGCCAAATTCCTGGCGCTTTACTGGGGCGGCGCCATGGTCGGCCGTTTCCTCGGCTCGGCTGTGATGAATAAAATTGCCCCCAATAAATACTTGGCCTTTAATGCTGTAATGGCGGTGGCGCTGATTACCATTGCCATTTTGGCAAACGGCGGCGCGGTATCGATGTGGGCGCTGCTGGCCATCGGCTTCTTCAACTCGATTATGTTCCCCACCATCTTCTCGCTGGCCACCAAAGGCTTGGGCAAATTTACCGGCACCGCTTCCGGTATCATTTGTACTGCGATTGTGGGCGGCGCGATTGTGCCGGTGATTCAAGGCTTCTTCGCCGACAACATCGGCCTGCTGCTGTCGTTTGTTGTGTCTGCCGTGTGCTACCTCTACATCCTCTTCTTTGCGGTAAAAGGCCACAAAGCCGACCAAGCGGTTTAATTACGGTTTGAACCGAAGGCCGTCTGAACAGATTTGTTCAGACGGCCTTTGTTTGGGCTGGGGCAATGGATGTGGTGTAGATTCTGCCATCACTCCGCTGAATCATGCCGCCTTGTCTTGATTCAAATTTAATCCACTATATTTTGTTCAGACGGCCTAAAGCAGATAAAATAAGCGGTTTTGGTGATACCAAACAACAGGATATATATGTTCGACTTTAAACCGCTGTTAGACATGCCGCGCGCGGAGGCGTTTTTGGTGGCGCTGCTGCTCGTGGCCGCGATGGGCTACAGCATTATCTCGCTCGGCTGGCTGCCGCATATGGCCATTCTGACCGCTCTGGCAACGCTGCTGGTTTACGGCATGCTGCGGGGCGTGAAATATGCCGATATGCAGAGCCGCATGGTGGCTTCGGTGGGGCAGGGCATGGGCGCGGTTTATCTGTTTTTCTTCATTGGGCTGCTGGTGAGCGCGCTGATGATGAGCGGGGCGATTCCGACGCTGATGTATTACGGCTTCGGCTGGATTTCGCCGCAATATTTCTATTTGTCTGCTTTTGTGTTGAGCTCGTTAATCGGGATTGCCATCGGCAGCAGCCTGACTACCTGTGCCACCATCGGCGTGGCCTTTATCGGCATGGGCGGGGCGTTTCATGCCGATTTGGCGATGACGGCGGGCGCGGTGGTGTCGGGCGCGTTTTTCGGCGATAAGATGTCGCCATTGTCAGACACGACCGGCATTGCCGCTTCGGTGGTGGGCATTGATTTATTCGAACACATCCGCAATATGGCATTCACCACGATTCCGGCTTGGCTGATAACCTCTGTGTTGACATTGTGGCTGCTGCCTGCGGTGGCGGCGGAGAATCTGAACAGCACGGCGGTTTTCCGCGAGCAGCTGGCGGCTTCGGGCTTGGTGCATGTGTATTCGCTGCTGCCGTTTGTGTTGCTGGTGGGGCTGGCGCTGCGGCGGGTGAATGCGATTGTGGCGATGATGGCGACGGTGGCGCTGGCGCTGGCGCTGACCTATTTCCACAGCGCGCCTGATTTGGTGCAGCTGGGCGGCTGGTTTTACGGCGGCTTCAAGCTGGAAGGTGAATTTGCCGACATCGGCCGCTTGGTGTCGCGCGGCGGCATCGAGAGCATGTTTTTCACCCAAACCATCGTGATTCTGGGCTTAAGCTTGGGCGGGCTGCTGTTTGCGCTGGGCATCATTCCGACTTTGCTGGAGGGCATGCGCCGCTTCCTCACCAATGCCGGGCGCGCCACATTTAGCGTGGCGGCGACGGCGGTGGGCGTGAATGTGTTAATCGGCGAGCAATATTTGAGCGTATTGCTGGCGGGGGAAACCTTCAAGCCGGTGTACGACAAACTCGGTCTGCACCCGCGCAATCTCTCGCGTACGCTGGAAGATGCGGGCACGGTTATCAACCCGTTGGTGCCTTGGAGCGTGTGCGGCGTGTTTATCAGTCAGGCGCTCGGCGTGCCGGTGTGGAGCTATCTGCCATATGCGTTTTTCTGCTATTTGTGTTTGGCCTTGACGCTGCTGTTTGGTTGGACGGGTTTAACTTTAAGCAAGAAATAAACAGATAGTGAATTAAATTTGAACCCATACAGCGTTGGCTCGCCTTGCCGTACTAGGTGTACTGTCTTCGGCTCTCCGCCTTGTCTTGATTCAAATTTCATCCACTATAAACAGAGGCCGTCTGAACGCTTTCAGACGGCCTCTGTTTATCCGGCGTTTGCCAAACCCATAAACCCATCAATCCCAGCCTTGCAGATGGCGTTTGGCCAAATCGGCCAGCGCGGCCAGCCAGGCGGTGTTGGTGTTGAGGCAGGGGATATAGTGGTATTGTGTGCCGCCTGCCGCGTGAAACTGCTCGCGCCCGGCGATGGCGATTTCTTCCATGGTTTCGAGGCAGTCGCTGATAAAGCCGGGGCAGAACACGTCGAGTTTGTTTACGCCTTGCTTGGGCAATTCGTCAAACAGCGCCTGCGTGCTCGGGCCAATCCATTTGGCCTTGCCGAATTGGCTTTGAAACGACACCAGATAATCCTGTTCGCCGAGATTCAAGGCGGCAGCCAGCAGCTTGGCGGTTTCGCGGCATTCGTGCGGATAAGGGTCGCCTTTGTCGGCATTGGCTTGCGGAATGCCGTGAAAACTCAGCATCAGCTTGTCGCCGCGACCGTGTTCCGCCCAATAAGCCTCGATTTGCTGCTTCATGGCGTCGATGTAGCCTGCGTCGTCGTAAAAACGCGCCACCGTGCGCACGCTCATTTGATTGCGCTGTTGCAGCAACACTTCAAATACTTTGTCCAACGCCGCGCCGGTGCTGGACGCGGCATATTGCGGATACAGCGGCAACACCAACACCTGCTCGACGCCTTGGGCTTTCAATTCCGTCAGCGTGCGCGCGATGGCAGGCTCGCCGTAAGTCATGGCATGGCGCACGGTCACGTCGGGCAGCGCCTGCGCCAGCGCATCGGCCTGACGCTCGGTAAACACCGCCAGCGGCGAGCCTTCCGCCAGCCACACTTTCTCATAGCCGTGGGCGCTTTTCTTCGGGCGCAAGGTCAGCACCAAACCGCGCAGAATCGGTTGCCACAATAATTTCGGCAGCTCCACCACACGCGGGTCGGACAAAAAATCGCGCAGATAAGGGCGCACGGCTTGTGCGGTCGGCGCGGCGGGCGTGCCGAGGTTGAGCAGCAACACGGCGCTGCGGTTTTGGCGCTCGCGGGCAACGGCAGGTTCGGGCAGAAAACGGGGCATGGTTTATCCTGATTGTCTGTTCAGACGGCATCTTACCTGATTTTCGGGCTGGGGGAAACGGTGCGGCAGTGAATGGCTCTTCGGCACACGGGCTAGCCGGGTAGATATGATTTGAAATACCTAAAAGGCCGTCTGAAAGTGTTTCGACACGCTTACCTTTCAGACGGCCTTTCCTATCCAACAAGCTTACAAATTGTCTTTCTGCGCCAAAATGCGGCGGCTGCCGCCGACATCGGCAGGCGAAACGATGCCTGCATCTTCCAGCGCCTGCATCAGATTGGCGGCGCGGTTGTAGCCGACGCGCAGTTGGCGTTGCAGCGAAGAAATCGAGGTTTTGCGGGTTTCCAAAACAAACGCTACGGCTTGGTCAAACAATTCATCGCTGTTGGCATTCGGGTTGACCACGTTGGTGGTTTCCAGCGCCGCTTCGCCGCTGAGCAGGCCTTCGATGTAATTGGTCGGGGCTTGGCGCTTGATGTGGGCAACGATTTGGTGCACTTCGTCGTCGGACACAAACGCGCCCTGCAGGCGGGTCGGCTCGGCGTTGCCCGGCTGCAGAAACAGCGAGTCGCCGTATTTCAGCAATTCGTCGGCGCCCATTTGGTCGAGAATGGTGCGGCTGTCGATTTTGCTCTGCACGGTAAAGGCCATGCGGGTGGGGATGTTGGCTTTAATCAGGCCGGTGACCACATCCACGCTCGGGCGCTGGGTGGCGACAATCATGTGGATGCCGGCGGCGCGCGCTTTTTGCGCCAAACGGGCGATTTGCTGCTCCACCGATTTGCGCTCGGTCATCATCAGGTCGGCCAATTCGTCAATCACCACCACAATCAGCGGCAGCGTTTCCAGCGGCTCGGGGTCGTCGGGGTTGAGGCTGAACGGGTTCAACAGCGGTTTGCCCGCTTCTTTGGCTTGTTTCACTTTTTGGTTGAAGCCGTCGATGTTGCGCACGCCTGCGTGGGAGAGCAGGCGGTAGCGTTTTTCCATTTCGGCCACGCACCAGTTGAGCGCCTGACCCGCCTCGCGCATATCGGTAACCACGGGGCAGAGCAGGTGCGGGATGCCGTCGTAAATGCTCAATTCCAGCATTTTCGGATCGATCATGATGAAGCGCACTTCTTCGGGCGTGGCTTTAAACAGCATCGACATAATCATGCCGTTGACACCCACCGATTTGCCCGAGCCGGTCATGCCGGCAACCAATAAGTGCGGCATTTTCGCCAAATCGCCCACCACCGGCACACCGGCGATGTCTTTACCCAGCGCCACCGTGAGCTTGGATTTGGCATCGGTAAACACTTTGGCGGCAAGGATTTCGCTCAACATCACATCTTGGCGGCGCTCGTTGGGCAATTCGATGCCCATGGTGTTTTTACCGGCGATGGTTTCCACCACGCGCACGGCCTGCAACGACATCGAGCGCGCCAAATCTTTGG
>CAYVIS010000141.1:0-5674 GCA_964451565.1 uncultured Neisseria sp. | reverse complement strand
ACATTCTCAACAACAACGCCGCCAGCGGCATCTTCGGCCAGCCCGAAGCCGCCACCGCCTCGCCGCCCGAAGTGCTTACCCCCGCCGCGCCCGCCAATGACGAAATCTCCTTCTCGGCCAACGAGTTGGAACAGGCCAAAAGCAACAACCGCGCCGCCGACGATGAAATCAACGGCATCTGGAGCCGCATGGACAAATCCGTGCAACAGCGTCTGTTAAACGAACAGCGCAGCTGGATTCAAAGCAAAAACAACAGCTGCCGCCAAACCGCCGCTCAAGCCAACACCACCTTGCAGGCCGAATACCTGCAGTTGCAATGCGACACCCGCATGACCCGCGAGCGCAGCCAATACCTGCGCGGCTATGTCATCAACTGATGCCGCTTGATTCGACGCAGGCCGTCTGAAACCGGGTTTCAGACGGCCTGTGTCCTTTGCAAACACCCTTTCGTCGCTCCTGCGCAGGCACACTGCTGTCAGGAATAAATGCCCCAACCTCATCAAAAATATAGAATCCATCAACACCACGGCAATATTCAACATTCAGGAACTCAAAATCTCTGCATCACAGTAATCTCACCTACACCCACCCCGCCCGCTGGCGCAGCCGAACGGAGCGGGATTTTTGCGGAGAAAAAGGCTTTGTCGGAGCGTAGCGACTCAAAGCCGCCGCAAAAATTCCGCGTAGTGAGGGAAGTTTGGCGTAAGCCAAACCTGCAACCGCGGCCGCCTTTCTTTTGCCTACTTTTCTTTGGCGGAGCAAAGAAAAGTAGGTGGCCGCGCGGCCACGAAGCGCAAACGTGATTCGGGCAGAAGCTTTCGCTTTCTAAAAAACCGCATGCGAAATAGAAACTGCTTTCATCTTTCAGACGGCCTTGCCCCTTACTTTGAGTTTTAAAATATAGAAAATTGCCAGATGTGTGAGGAAATAAGAAATGAAAACCGTCTGAAAATTATTCCGGACAGTAGTGTGCGCAGGCAGGAGCCCAGGCTGAAGCGTAGCTTCAGTTGCCAGCCAAATAGCAGCAATCAAATGAAATACATAGTTGTTTGATTTTATAGTGGATTATAGTAAATCAAAGCAAGACGGGAAGCCGCAGGCAGTACACTTAGTGCGGCAAGAAGAGCCAACACTGCATGGGTTCACCATAATCCACTATACTGCCATCCAAAGCCGTTAAACAAAAAACCGGCAACGCTCCAACAACTTCTCCGGCTTTCAGACGGCCTCTCTTTACCCGCCTGCCGCAAACAGACAAACAAAACACAATCAATCTGTTACAATACGCCTCTTTCGATTTTGACCCGCCTCACGCCGTATGAACCCCACCGCCGAAGCCCTCGACCGCCTGTTGCCGCAAACCCAATGCCGCGAGTGCGGCTATTCCGGCTGCCTGCCCTATGCCGAAGCGCTGGCCGCAAGCGAAGCCGCCGTCAATTTGTGTGCGCCCGGCGGTGTGGAAGTGATGCACGACCTCGCCGCGCTGCTCGGCCAAACGCCGCTGCCGCCCGCCAAAACCCAAACACCCGCGCTGGCCTGGGTAGACGAGGCCGTCTGCATCGGTTGCACCGCCTGCATCCGCGTCTGCCCCGCCGATGCCATTATGGGCGCGTCCAAACTGATGCACACTGTCATCGCCGACGAATGTAGCGGCTGCGGCCTGTGCGCCCCTGCCTGTCCGGTCGACTGCATCCACATGCAGCCCGTCGCTGCCGACTATCTGCCGCAAGCGCGTTTCCTCGCCCCCGCCGATGCCACACCGCGCTTTGCCGCCGCCGCCCACACCCGCACACGTTATCAATGGCACACCGAACGCAAAGCGCGTGATGCCGCCGAGCGTAAAGCCTATCTGGCCGAACGCGAAGCCGCCGCCCGCACCCGCCTCGATATCGAAACCGCTACCCAGGCCCCACCCAAAGCCGCATTCAACCCCGCCGACCTGATTGCCCAAGCGATGGCGCGCGCGCAAGCGCAGCAAACCCAACGCAGCGTACCCGCCAACCGCGAACGCTTCCAAGCGCAGCAAATCGAAGCCGCCCAAGCCCGTGCCACCTACCGCCGCGCCCAACGCGACCTCCAATACGGCAGCGAAGCCGAGAAAGCCGCCGCCATCGAATGGCTGCGCGCCTACAAAGCCGAGCAGGAAGCCGGTAAAACAGAATAAACATCTGTTTGCCCGCCGCGTCATCATAATGCAGAGCCATCACCGGCTTGGCATTTCAACAGCCTGACACATGTCGTTTATTCAATCGAAAAGAAGACTTCTGCGCTTGAAAACAAATTGCCGCCGACATGCCAAGCCAGCATCAAGTTTTACAAAAGGCCGTCTGAAACTTTAAAAAGCATTAACCCCTCTAAAGCACGGATTCTTGGTAAAGTTGCAGGCGTGTCCGTGCATGCCCGCCTACACCGCCGGGAATACATTCGGACGATTTTTCAGACGGCCTCAGGCAGGCCACAAGGATTACCCATGAAACCCGCACTCCTCCTTCCCGTATTACTGGCCGCCTGCGCCGTGCCGGTTGCCATACCCGTGCCGCATACGCCCGCTACACCGCAACAGATATACGGCCAATGGCAGATTACCGAGCTAGGCGCACAAAACGTCCGCCTACCCAACGCCGTGCTGGCGATTTACAGCGTCAACCCGCAATTCAGCGCCCATACCGACTGCAACCAACTTTTCGGCCACTACAGCCTCAATGCCGACACCCAAGCCCTGAGTTTCAGCGACATCGCTTCCACCCGCATGGCTTGTGAAAAAGCCGATATTGAAAAACTGTTGGCGCAAACCCTGCCCCAAGTGCGCCAATACCGCTTCGAAGGCCGCCGCCTGGAAATGCTCGACGCGCAAGGCCGCGTATTGTTGCAAGGCAAACGCACCCAGTAGCACCATCGCCAAAACTCAGCCCGGGCTGCTTGCACAAACCCGGGCTGAATGCTGTCCAATCATCAAAATGCAGGCCGCGATGCCTCACCCGCCTGCCGGCAACTCCGCCCTCGCATAACACGCCCGCTCCAACTCGCGCACATCCACCGTCAGCTGCAAACGCACATCCGCCTGCACCAACCCTTCCAGCGCCTGCGCTAAAGCCGCCGATAAAGCCGCCTTCACCGCCATGCTGCGCCCGCTCAACAGCGATAAGGTCAGATGCACAAACGCATCCTCCGCATCATCTCCGACACAATAATCCCGGCAACAACGTGCCCGACTTTTAATGTGTTCGGGTTCGAATTCACCGCTCTCCATCAACACCCGATTCAACCGCTGCAACGCCTGCTTCGGCTCGACACGGACATTATCACTGTATTCCATCAATAAATGCGGCATACTGCCTCCTCATGCTTAAAATGAAAAATACGGCCATACAACTCAACCCCGGCCATTATAAGACCATTGCAACGGCCCAACTACCCGAATGCATAAACGCTATTCCGTTTGGCCGCCATTTGCTGCCCCAAGCGCATATTAGCAGACGAAAAAAAGCCCGTAATCAATACGGGCTTTTTTTCTGTTGGTGCCGACAATGAGACTTGAACTCATACGACCTAGGGTCACTACCCCCTCAAGATAGCGTGTCTACCAATTCCACCATGTCGGCATAAACTTTAACTGTATTACTGCTGCGGTGAGGAGCCGCTGTTTTGTGTCGGAGCCTGCTCCAACGGTTGCTGCTGCGCCTGCACGGGCTGGCTTTGCTGCACATTGCTGAAATCCAAGCCGTGCGATGTACTGTGGGTGTGGATATACACCAAGGCCATGCAGGTGGCAAAAAATACGGTTGCGGCAATCGCTGTGCTGCGGCTCAAAAAGTTGGCGTTGCCGCCAGAGCCGAATACGCCTTGGGCGCTGCCCGAACCTGAGCCGAAAGTTGCACCGGCATCCGCGCCTTTACCCTGTTGCATCAACACCAGCACAATCACGGCCAGCGCGGCAAAAATATTGATAATCCAAATAAGGGTTTTAAAGGCTTCCATAATCTCTATGCTTCTTGGGCGGCATTGATAATGGAGGTGAACGAATCGTATGCTAACGATGCACCGCCTACCAAAGCGCCGTCTACGCGGGGTACGGCGAATATATCGGCTGCATTGGCTGCATTCACACTTCCGCCATAAAGAATGCGGATTCTAACATCACTCCCACACAAAGACAAGATTTCTTTGTAAATAAAATCGTGCATTTCGGCAATCTGCTCGACGGTGGCCACTTTGCCGGTGCCGATTGCCCACACAGGCTCATAAGCCACAGCGATATCTTTGGTATTTAAGCCTTCCAAAACCGTCAGTTGGTGCGCAATCACTTCGCGGGCGCGGCCTTCTTCGCGATCTTGCAGGCTCTCACCCACACACAGCAGCGGAATCAGCCCCACGGCGAGCACGTTTTCCATTTTCTGGCGTTGGATTTCGTTTTTCTCACCGAAATACAGGCTGCGCTCGGAATGGCCGATTAACACGATATCCACACCGATATCGGACATCATTTCCGCCGACACTTCGCCGGTGTAGGCGCCGTTGCCGGGAAAGCGGCTCACGTCTTGGGCGCAGGTGAGGATACGGTTGTTGAGCACAATCTGCATGGCGTTGTGCAGCTGCAACAAATAAACCGTCGGCGCGGCCAAGCCGATGGTCACCTTATCGGCGGCGGGCAAAACGCGGAAACGGTGCATCAAAGCATTATTGTTTTGCAAACGGCCATTCATTTTCCAGTTGCCGATGACCCATTTTTGTTCCCACATAGATTCGCTTCCTTTTGGTTTGCTGAATATTCCGACAGCCCGCATGACTGCACCGTTTCGGCGGCAAACATACCCCACAATCCGGTGCGCTTGCCGCCACGCAATGTAGGCAAGTGTAGTGAATTATGAATAAATTAGCAATACTGGCGCACAAGCGGACTATCCTGTCGACCAAACGCAAAATAAGCGCACGGGCGGCTTGACCGCAGCAGTAGCAACCGCAACAATAACATCCGGCTTCAACACACAGCCACGTAACCCGAAACAACACAGCTATCCGCTCAAACCGCCCCCATTTTCTTTCAGACGGCCTAAAATATGCACACCATCGACATCACCCACACCGGTAAAAGCGACCGCTATCAACAAATTCTGCCGCAAATCGAGAGCCTGATGGCCGACGAGCCCGACCTGATTGCCAATCTGGCCAACATCAGCGCCGTATTGAAAGCCGCGTTCGGCTGGTTGTGGGTTGGTTTTTACCTGCCCGATTCCACACAGCGCGAATTGGTATTGGGACCGTTTCAAGGGCCGTTGGCGTGCACGCGTATTGCTTACGGGCGCGGCGTCTGCGGGCAGGCTTGGGCACAGGGTGAAACCATCGTGGTGCCGGATGTCAACGCCCATCCCGACCACATCGCCTGCTCATCGCTGTCGCAATCCGAAATCGTGGTGCCGGTATTCCATGCTCAAGGGCAACTGATGGCCATATTGGATGCCGATGCCGACACGGTAAATCAATTTGATGCCGTGGATGCGCAGTATTTGGGTGAATTGGCTGCCATGATTGGCAAACACCATTCAGAGGCCGTCTGAACGCTGTTAAAACCGCCGTAAAACCATTATAATCACCCGATAATTCAAACCACCCTACACAATATTCATAGCGGAGCACAGCATGAACTTCGAAAAAGCACGTTTCAATATGGTAGAAC
>CAYVIS010000140.1:0-5683 GCA_964451565.1 uncultured Neisseria sp. | reverse complement strand
TTAGTTTGCTTATTTTTAGCTGGTTTTCATCCGATTACGTTGGTATCCGGCAAGGCCGTCCGCAGGCGTTCGATTTCATCGGCAGGCAACGGATTGGTGGAAATACGCAATTTTTTCAGCCACACCATACTTGCCAGAGATTGCGGCAGTTTGGTCATTTTATTGTTATCCAAATCAAGTGATTTGAGTTTTTTCAGCGTTGCAATCTGTTCGGGAATCATTATTTTCGCCTGACAGCTCCATAATTCAAGTGTTTCCAGCTTTTCAAAAACCTCAATCTGATTCCACAAATTTGTCGTATCCAGCGGCGGCGTATGATTGGAATTCAGTTTCAATGTTTTCAAATGGCGCAGTTGGGCAATTTCTTTGGGAATGCTTCTTATATTATTGATGCCCAAATCCAAGGTTTGCAAATCGCAAAGATTGAACACACCTGCCGGAATCTTCCGCAAAGCGTTACCATCCAAATAAAGTTCGCGCAGCTGTTTCAACTTGCCGATATTGACACTGTCCGACATATCCGGCACACCCGCTGTATTCAGATGCAGCACTTTCAACGCTTTACAGCGACTGAGCTTCTCAAATACATCTTCTATATTCATAACCGTCAACTGCGGCTCAAACCAAAACTGTGACAACGAAAATTTCTTCAGCTTCGGCAGGCGGGCAATGCCTGCAGGGACGGTTTTCAACTCGCTGGAAAAAAGCGCGATTTCCTGAAGCTGTTGCAAATCAAACAATTCATCCGGCAAATCGGCCAACGCACCTGAGACATGAAGCGTTTTCAATTGCGGCAATTGCAATACTGCCGCCGGAAATATTTTATCCTCAGGTGCCGAAATCGTCAGTTTTTCCAGCAACACAGCCTTGGCCAGCGCAGCAGGAATCTCAGCATTACAATTAAACGAAATATCCAGCTTTTTTAACGCAGGCAACTCAAACAGCCAAGGCGGAAATGTTTTAATCTCGTTTTCTGCCAACACCACCTCTTCCAGCTTCCGGCAGTTTTGCAATTGCGGCGGCACTTTTTCCAGCCCCGAGCGGGAAAGGTTGATGCGGCGGATGCTGTCTTTTTCTGACACCAATTTACGCAGATATTTTTCCATTTCACGCCCCGATTTCAACGCAACAGATTCAGACGGCCTTGTCTTTCTTATGCTTGAATCCGTCAATCACCAGCAACACCGCGCCCACACAGATAAAGCTGTCGGCGATATTGAACGCAGGGTAAAACCAGTTTTGCCAGTAAAACAGCAGAAAATCCACCACATGGCCGTGCAGCATGCGGTCGATGACATTGCCAATCGCGCCGCCGATAATCATCGCCGCGCCGGTTTTGCCCCAACAGCCGAAATCGTCTTTCACAATCGCGCGCGCCAGATAAAAGCAAATCACCGCCGCCAGCACCAGAAAGAAATATTTCTGCCAGCCGCCGGCATCGGCCAGAAAGCTGAACGCCGCGCCGGTGTTGTACACCAGCGTCAAATCGAAAAAGTCGGGAATAATATTCAGCCGCTCGGCGAATACGAAGTTTTTCAACACCGCCACTTTGGTGAGTTGGTCGAGCACAATCGCGGTCAGCGCCAGCAGCCAGAATTTGGTTTTGGAAGTTTTTGGAGAAGTCATGATGTTTCAGACGGCCTTCATTGCAATCAAGCCGTGCATTTTACCCGATTCGTTTGCCGATGGGGCTAATTCGTGTAAAAGGCCGTCTGAAAAGCAGGTATACAAAGTGGCCAAGCTCATTTGCACAATCCGTCCCAAACGGCACGCACCGCGTTTACTTACGTGCATCAAACGCTGCGGTTTTCTGCAAACGGCAAATTTTGCCGTGGCGGTCGGGATAGGCTTTGCCGTCGTTGCCGCGCATTTCCAGCGCCCCTTCACCGACAAAAAACACCATATTGTCACCCGCTGCATCCAACTCTACCAAACCATCGCCACGCCAACGGAATACGCCCTGCTTCGCCACCGCCATTTCCCCGGCCACGCGCCCGACATGACGGCTTTTGAAAGCATAACTTGAATCAGGATTCAGCGTCAGCTCGGCTTCAATATAGTCGCAATTGGGGCACGGCAACTCGCCGCGATACGTGCCTGCCCACGCTTCGGTTTGCTGCGGCGCCAACGGCCGCAACGCCTGCTGCGTTTCCGCTGCCGGAGCCGTTTGCTGTGCATGCTCGGGCGCGCAGGCACATAACAGCGCCGATGCGGCGATGCCCGCCATAAATTGCCACGCTTTTTGCTGCATAGTCATTCCTTTCAGACGGCCTATCATTCAGACGGCTTCTTCGGCCTGCCCGGCTGCCCATATTGCGATGCCCACAGCCCCAGCGTCTTCACCAGCTCGTCTTGATAAATAAATTTTGCCGCCCGCCACACCTCGCGCCCGTCGGCAAACAAAATAATCACCGGCACCGTCAACACATGAAAGCGTCCGGCCAATTCCGGCAGCGCCGACACATCCGCACGCGCAGCGACGATTTGCGGCCAATCGGCCAACGCCGCTTCCAACCTCGGCGCAATCGCATGGCAGATGCCGCAATCGGGCGCAGCCGCATATAAGAGGCTCAACGGGTGGATGGCGAGATGCTCCTCAATTTCAGCGAGGGTGTGCAAAGTATTCATGTCAAGATTTTAACACGCGCAGCCGGAAACGGCAGGCCGTCTGAAAGACTTGTGGCGGCTCTGCCGAAGCCTTCAGACGGCCTCAAAACAACCACTGTGACACCACATAAATCACCAGCCCCACCAAGCCGCCGACCAGCGTGCCGTTGATGCGGATAAACTGCAAATCTTTGCCCACGCTCAATTCCAGCTTTTCGACCATCTGACGGCTGTCCCAACCTTTCACCTTGTCGGACACAAACAGTGCGGCTCGGTCTTTGTATTTCATCACAAAATCGCGCACCATCAGCGACAGGCGCACGTCGACACGGCGCATAAATTGCGGATATTGGCGTGCCTGCATGAGCATGTGGTTCAGCAGTTTGTCGAATTGCAGCAGCCACAGCGAATCGTCTTTCTGCACATCCGCCGCCGTCCACACCTGCAAACTCTGCCAGCCGCGCGCCAGCGTTTCCCGCACGGCATCGGATTGGGCAAGCTGCATTTTGCCCTGCTCCAGCCGCTTGTGCCACAAACGTGAATGCTGCAAGGCATCGGTGATGCGGTCGAATTGCTCATCAAAGCCTTGGCGCAGGCGGTGCTCCGGCTCCTGCAGCGCGGCGGCCAGATAGCTGTCGGCCCAGTCGAGCGCTTTGGCAGCCACCCAGCCGTCGACACGGTCGACCAGCGTGCCTTTGAGTGAAGCTTTGATTTTGTCCCAGGTGCTGGGGGCTTCTTTTTCAATCCGTGCCGCCCATTCGTGCAGATTCTGCTCCAGCAGCGCGCGCGTATCCGGGTCTTGCAGCCAGCGGCGCAGCTGTTTCATCGACGCCAGCAGCAGCGTTTCGTGCAAGCCCTGCGCTTTTAAAACCGCCATGCCGTTGGCCAGCGTTTTACCGATTTTGTCGCCGCTGTATTGCTCGGCCAGCATCAGGCTGCCGAAACGCGCCACCTGCTCGGGCTTGGCCACATTGAGCAGCGCGGGCATCTGCTGCGCCAGCCACGGCAGCCAGCGTTCGCGCATTTCTTCCCCTGCCAGCCAGTTGAGCAGCTTCTCGCTCGGCGCGGCCTGATACACGCGCAGCGCAATCGGGCGGCCTTGCAGGAAATTGTTTTCGATAAAGCGCCCGAGCTCGTCGGCGATGCGGTGTTGGTTGCGCGGCAGAATGGCGGTGTGCGGAATCGGCAAACCGAGCGGGCGGCGGAACAAAGCGGTAACAGCAAACCAGTCGGCCAGCGCGCCCACCATCGCCGCTTCGGCAAAGGCTTTCAGGTAGCCGAGCGCCGGATATTGGCGCACATACATGGCAGCGCCCACAAACAACACGCAGGCCAGCAGCAGCAGCCCGGTAGCCAGACGGCGGCTTTTTTTCAAACGCTCTCGCGCCGCTTGCGTGCGCGCTTCCACAGACAGGGTTTGCATATCGGTGCCCTTTTTTTGATTGCCTGCGGATTATACCGCGCCCGCCGCCACAGCCAAAATGCCTACTTTTTAGGCAATATAAAATAATCCTGCAAAAATACCGCTTTAAGCACCTTATCCACAAACCATGCACACAGCAGCCAACATTTAAAGGGGGCAACCGCCGCCATTGCATCAATTTTAAGCAACTTCATTTTTCCGTTTGCTTTCAAGCCGCAAAGCCGCTTATCCACAAAGCACCCACAACGCCATCCCCGCAAAACGTGTGTATCGCATCGGCTTTCAGACGGCCTCTGAAACAAAACCGGCGGCAACACCCCAACAAGTGTGGGCACTCCCCAAATGCCCATATTTTAAGCAAAATTATTTTCCAAAGCCTTTTCAAATACCTGCCGCACTTATCTACACGCCATGCACAATCTTACCCCGTTTCAAGCCCGAACAATTGCCGCCCGCGCCCCAAATCGGCTAAGATAGGCTTCCCCATTAAAAACCGAATCGTCATGCCCGACTTAACCACCGGCGACTGGCTCCTGCTCTCGCTGCTTACCCTGCCGATTGTGGCCACCCTGCTGCCGCTGATTAATCACGACCACTGGGTGTTCCGCATCTTCGACTTTCCGCGCCTGCAAATCGCGGCATTGAGCCTTGCCTGCGTGGTATTGAACTACCTTTTCCAGCAAAACGAAAACGGGCTGTTTACCCTGTTTGAAATCCTCAACCTCGCCTGCTTTGCCTACCAGCTCAAAGAAATCTTCGCCTACACGCGCCTGAGCAAGCCCGAAGTATTGCCCTATCACGGCGAAGACAACAGCCGCACCATCTCACTGCTCACCAGCAACGTACTCACTCCCAACCGTCGCGCCGATTTGCTGCTGCAAAGCATCCGCGCCCAACAACCCGACATCGTGATCACCCTCGAAAGCGACAGCTGGTGGGAAACGCAGCTGACGCCGCTGGAGCAGGAAATGGGCTACAGCCACAGCGTCAAAGTGCCGCTCGACAACCTCTACGGCATGCATCTCTTCAGCCGCCTGCCGTTGCGAAATGCCGAAGTGCGCCATTGGGTTGAAAAAGACATTCCCTCCATCACCGCCGAAATCAGGCTGCGCTCAGGCGAATGGATACGAATCTACTGCCTGCACCCCATGCCGCCCAGTCCCACCGAAGCCGACACCGCCACCGGCCGCGACGCCGAGCTGCTGCTCGTGGGCAAAGAAATCGAGCAGCACGACTATTCCGTGTTGGTGTTCGGCGACCTAAACGACGTCGCCTGGTCGCGCACCTCGCGCCTGTTCCAACAAATCAACGGCCTGCTCGATCCCCGCAAAGGCCGCGGCCTCTACAACACCTTCCACGCCCGCTACCCGTTTTTACGCTGGCCGCTCGACCACATCTTCCACAGCAACGATTTTCTCGTCAGCGAAATCAAAGTATTGCCCGACATCGGCTCCGACCACTTCCCCGTATACGGCAAATTCCAATATTCCCCCGCCGCCGAAGCCCTGCAGGAAGAAACCGAAGCCAGCGCCGACGAGCAACAGGAAGCCCGCGAAAAAATTGCCGAAGCCGAGCCGATAAAAGACATCGTGCGGGAAAAATACTGAGCCTGTGGATAAAGTCAATTCACAACAGGCGTAATAGAGAAAGGCC
>CAYVIS010000139.1:0-5686 GCA_964451565.1 uncultured Neisseria sp. | reverse complement strand
CCATTATGAGCAAAAAGGCTGGAAAGAAACGCAAGTGGTGGTGCGCTTTTGGATCATCACCATGATTTTGGTGTTGATTGGTTTGACCACTTTGAAAATCCGCTAAGGCCGTCTGAATGACTGCTTACGACTTGCTCGGCGGTGAACTCGCTGTAGCCGCGCTGACCGAGCGTTTTTACGATTTGATGGATTTGGAGCCGCGCTATGCGGCTTTGCGCGCAACCCACGGCGAAACGCTGGATTATGCTCGCGACCGTTTGTTTAAATTTTTGAGCGGCTGGCTCGGCGGCCCCGATTTATACCAGCAGGCGCACGGCCATCCGCGTTTGCGCCAGCGCCACATGCCGTTTGCCGTCACCATGCAGCTGCGCAACGAATGGCTGGCCTGTTTTGCACAGGCGCTGCAGGAATTGGCGGCGGATAAAGCCGTGGCCGAGCCGCTGTTGTTTAATTTATTTGTGTTGGGCGACTGGATGCGCAACCAGCCCGAACCGCAATATGCGCCGCCGCAACCGCCGATGGCCGCCGATGCGCAGCGCCTGCCGGAATTGCAGGCGCTGTTGCAGCAATACGGCATCGACGGTTATTTTCAGACGGCTATTTAATTTTAAGGAATAACCGAAAGAATTGGTCGAATAAGTGATTATGGAAATCGTTGTTTCATTAACATCGGTGTTGATTGCGTTAATTGTCGCGATATACACCTATAAAAATAATGCTATTCAAAATAAGAAGATGCTTGTGGCTTTTACCCTACAATATATTGAGATGGAAAATGCGGATAAGGAATTACAGCAAGCACGGATATGGCTGGAAGAGGTAGTAGTATTACCTAATATAGATGTGAAGCTGTATTCGAATAGAAAGATGTTTTTTGAAAATTTTGGAGTAGAGATTGAAATTGAAGAAAATAAATTTTCTTTCAATTTAGAGGATATGGAAGTTTGGATTAAATATCGCACTGGTGCCGGACATATCCATAAGATATTAGAAGCTCGGCAAGTGGCATCAGAGGCTTTAAGACGAGGCATGTTAGATGAATCAACCTATAGACTAATAAGATGTGGTGATTTTATGAAAGATTTTATACGGCTAAAGAGTTTTATTGAGGGCATAGATAAGTATAGAGAAAATAATAAAAAAAATAGTCCTAAATTCCTAGAAGACTTCCGTTACATTATTCAAAGATGGAAAGATATCCAAATACCTGAAGAAATTATTTTAAAGTAACTGAGCAATTTCATGAATTGGCAAAATAAACAAGTATTGGTGGCCGGTTTGGGCGGCTCGGGCGTTTCCATGCTGGCGTTTCTGCAAGGGCAGGGCGCGGCGGTGGCGGCTTATGATGCCGATTTGAGCGCGGAACGCAAAGCCGCGCTGCAACAGCAGTTTCCCGACTTAAAATGCCACACAGGCCGTCTGAATGATGCCTTGGCAGGCATGGAGGTGTTGGCGCTCAGCCCCGGCATCAGCGAGCGCACGCCGGAAATCGAAGCGTTTAAGCAAAACGGTGGCCGCGTGCTCGGCGACATCGAAATGCTGGCAGGCGTGTTGCAGGGCAAGCGCGACAAAATCATCGCCATCACCGGCAGCAACGGCAAAACCACCGTCACCAGCCTGGTCGGCTATTTGTGCGAACAATGCGGCCTCGATACTGTCGTGGCAGGCAATATCGGCACGCCGGTGTTGCAGGCTTATATGCAGCGCGAAGGCAAGCCTGCCGACGTGTGGGTGTTGGAATTGTCGAGCTTCCAATTGGAAAACACCGAGCATTTAAGCGCCGATGCGGCGGCGGTGTTGAATATTTCCGAGGACCACCTCGACCGCTACGACGATTTGCTCGATTACGCCCACACCAAAGCGAAAATTTTCCGTGGCAGCGGCGTGCAGGTGCTCAATGCCGACGATGCGCTCTGCCGCGCCATGCGCCGCAACGGCCGCGAGGTGAAATGGTTTTCGCTGGCGCATGAGGCCGATTATTGGGTGGATGCCGCCGCAGGCCGTCCCCGCCTAAATCATGCGGGGATGACGTTTCTGAAAGCGGCAGGTGAAGATTTGTTGGCGAGCGCCGATGTTCCGCTGCAAGGGCTGCACAATGCCGCCAATGTGCTGGCGGCGCTGGCCTTGTGTGAAGCGATCGGCCTGCAGCGGGCGGAATTGCTCAAGCATGTGCAAACCTTTAAAGGCTTGCCGCACCGCGTTGAAAAAGTGGGCGAGAAAAACGGCATCACCTTTATCGACGACAGCAAAGGCACCAATGTCGGCGCCACCGAAGCGGCGATTGCGGGTCTGCAAAGCCCGTTGGTGCTGATTGCGGGCGGTGTCGGCAAGGGGCAGGACTTCACACCTTTGCGTGCGGCACTGCAAAACAAAGCCCGTGCGGTGCTGCTGATTGGTGTCGATGCGCCGAAAATCGAAGCGGATTTACACGGCTGTGGCGTGCCGTTGGAGCATTGCGCCACGCTGGAAGCGGCGGTGCAGCGTGCCTACGAATTGGCCGAACGCGGCGATATGGTGCTGCTCAGCCCCGCCTGCGCCAGCTTCGATATGTTTAAGGGTTATGCCCACCGCGCCGAAGTGTTTGTGGCTGCGTTTAATGCTTTGTAAATAAAATGTTTCAGACGGCCTCTTATGGATAGGCCGTCTGAAAGCAAACGGATGATGTGAAACCCGAAACATGATTACCGAATCGAAACTCCTCGACCGCAAGATTTTAAAAAGCGGCCACAAAATCGACCAATCGCTGCTGTGGATGGTGGTGTTGATGACCGCCTTCAGTCTGCTGATGATTTATTCCGCTTCGATTGCCTACGCGGCGCACGACGGCGGCGACAAATGGTTTTACCTCGGCCGTCAGGCGATGTTTCTCAGCGCCGGTGCGACCGGCGGCCTGATTGCGGCCAAAATCCCGATGGCCAAATGGAAGCGGCACACGCCCAAGATTTTGATGTTCAGCCTGATTCTGCTGGTGGCGGTGCTGTTTGTCGGGCGCGAGATTAACGGTGCCAAACGCTGGATTCACTTGGGGCCGGTCAACCTGCAGCCGACGGAAGTGTTTAAGTTGGCAATTATTCTTTATCTGGCCAGCTTTTTCACCCGCCGCGCCGAAATTCTGAAGCAGTTTAAAAAAGTGGCGTTTGCCGGTGTGCCGGTGGGCATCGGGTTGGGGCTGATTATGTTGGAGCCGGACTTCGGCTCGTTTGTGGTGGTGACGGTGGTGGCGATGGGGCTGCTGTTTCTGGCCGGGCTGCCGTGGAAATGGTTTATGGCGCTGGTGGGCATCGGCTTGGCCAGCATGGTCGGCCTGATTGCGATGGCGCCTTACCGTGTGGCGCGGGTGACGGCGTTTCTCAATCCGTGGGAAGATCCGCTCGGCAAGGGTTACCAGCTCACTCATTCGCTGATGGCGATTGCGCGCGGCGAGTGGTTCGGCGTCGGTTTGGGCGCGAGTTTGGAGAAACGTTTTTACCTGCCCGAAGCGCACACCGACTTTATCTTGGCGGTCATCGGCGAAGAATTCGGCATGGCGGGTATCTGTGTGTTGATTTTCTGCTACGGTTGGCTGGTGTGGCGGGCGTTTTCCATCGGCAAACAGGCGCGCGATTTGGAGCTTTATTTCGGTGCGTTTGTGGCCAAGGGCATCGGTATCTGGCTGGGCATTCAAAGTTTTTTCAATATCGGCGTGAATATCGGCCTGCTGCCGACCAAGGGTTTGACGCTGCCGCTGATGTCATACGGCGGCTCGGCGGTGATTATCATGCTCATCAGCCTGTCGCTGTTGCTGCGGGTGGATTATGAAAACCGCTTGAAAATGCGCGGTTATAAGGTAGAGTCATCATGATTTTGAGTTGTCGCCTAGATTGGATTGGAAGGAAATGAGAAAGATGCCGGTGATATTTGCCGTTGTCATCTTTGCTTTGATTGGATTCTGGCTGTTTCAGATTGCAAGTGCGAATCGCATTGCCAAGCGCGATTTCGCCCCGGAAGCTTGCTGGTTTGTGCAGGAAAAGCAGCCACATAGCCTGCCGGAGCTTGTTTTCGGTTCATCCGGCTTTTATGTTCCCAACCCGCTATGGCAGATTAACCGGCGCTTTATCGGTTTCGGCATGGAAGATGCGAATGTGCGTGCACCGCATTTCGCGATTGCTTCGCTTGATCGAGAGGGTCGCCCTGCGCTCTGGGGCTGGAGCTATAGTGGATTAGATTTGAATCAGGACAAGGCGGTGAGCCGCAGACAGTACACCACCTAGTACGGCAAGGCGAGCCAACGCTGTACTGGTTCAAATCTAATCCACTATATAAGAGGCGCGACTTCTGGCCTATCAGCAAAGATGCTTGGAGCCGAGGGGGGCTATCTGGCGGATTTCGTCAGTGAGGAAGCGATTCGTAGCGCCTGTCCCAATCTGAAAGCGCCAATCAATCGGTATGACCAGTGATGAAGGCCTCTTATCCCGCTCGCAACAAGAGTCTGCGGAGAGATAGCGTGATGAGTAAATTCGAGAACGGAATGTTCCCTGAGATTTAAGGAAAATAATAATGGGCGGTAAAACCTTTTTATTGATGGCAGGCGGCACCGGCGGCCACATTTTTCCCGCATTGGCGGTGGCGGAAGCGTTGCGCACGCGCGGTCATCATGTGATTTGGCTCGGCAGCGAGGGCGCGATGGAAACGCGCATTGTGCCGCAGCACGACATCTTGCTGGAAACGCTGGCGATTAAAGGCGTGCGCGGCAATGGCTTGAAGCGCAAGCTGCTGCTGCCGTTTACGCTGGCCAAAACTGTGCACGCCGCCTCGAAAATTTTGAAGAAACACCGCGTCGATTGCGTCATCGGTTTCGGCGGCTTTGTCACCTTTCCCGGCGGCATAGCAGCGAAGCTGGCGGGGATTCCGATTGTGATTCACGAGCAAAATGCGATTGCAGGCATGGCCAACAAACACTTGTCGCGCTGGGCGCGGCGGGTGTTGTATGCGTTTCCGAAAGCGTTTGATAATGGCGACGGCCTGGTCGGCAACCCCGTGCGCGCCGACATCGCCGCGCTGCCTGCGCCTGCCGAACGCTTTGCCGACAGGGAAGGCCGTCTGAAGGTGTTGGTGATGGGCGGCAGTTTGGGCGCGGATGTGCTCAACCAAACCATGCCGCAGGCTTTGGCGCTGCTGCCGGAAAACGAACGTCCGCAGATTTACCACCAATCGGGACGCAACAAATTGGGCAACCTGCAGGCCGAGTATGAAAAACTGGGTGTGCAGGCCGAATGCGTGGAATTTATCGACGATATGGTGTCGGCCTATCGTGATGCCGATTTGGTGGTGTGCCGCAGCGGTGCGCTCACCATCGCCGAACTTACCGCCGCAGGCGTGGGCGCACTGTTGGTGCCGTACCCGCACGCGGTAGACGACCATCAAACCGCCAATGCGCGTTTTATGGTGCATGCTGAAGCGGGACTGTTGCTGCCGCAATCACAGCTCACCGCCGAGAAGCTGGCCGAAGTATTGGGTGGGCTCAACCGCGAACGCTGCCTGCAATGGGCGCAAAACGCCCGCACGCTGGCGCTGCCGCACAGCGCCGACGAGGTGGCGGAAATCGCGGTGGCGGTGACGGCATAGGCTTTGTAGCGGCATTAATTGATTTGCATAATCAGGCCGTCTGAAAGACTGTTCAGACGGCCTCTGGCAATGTTATAGTGAA
>CAYVIS010000138.1:0-5690 GCA_964451565.1 uncultured Neisseria sp. | reverse complement strand
AAATCGTCCCACAGCACTTCGCCGAAACTGGTTACTTTCATTATGCATCTTCCTTAATCAGAGATTGAGACAATTCTTCCAGCGGTACGCCTTTGGTCTCGGGCATCATAAACATCACAAACAGCAATTGCAACACCATCATGGCGGTGAAGACCACAAATACCCAAGCCGCGCCGATGCTGTCGAATAAGAACGGAATGGCGGCGGGAATGGCAGCGGCCAATACCCAGTGGGTGGAGCTGCCCAAAGATTGGCCTTGCGCGCGCAGGTAGCTGGGGAAGATTTCGGAAATAAACACCCAAATCACGGTGCCTTGGCCGATGGCGTGAGCGGCGATAAACAGGAAGAAAAACAGCGGCACAGCCATGCCTTGCCAATGCTGAAAGAAGGCCAGAGAAACCAAACCCAAGGAAACGATGTAGCCAAACGAGCCGATATACATCAATTGGCGGCGGCCGAATTTGTCAATCAGCGAGAGGCCGACGAAGGTGAAAATCAGGTTGACCACGCCGATGCCCACACTGCTGAGCATGGCGGCACTTTTTTCCAAACCGGCGATTTCAAAAATACGCGGTGCATAGTAAAGGAAGGCGTTGATGCCGGACACTTGGTTGAAGAAAGCAATCAGAAAGGCCAGCAACACCGGCGTGCGGTATTTTTTCAGCCACAGGCTTTCTTTTTTGTGCTCGCTGTCGGCTTTGGCAGCGGCGACCATTTCTTCCAGATTGGCATCGGGATTGATTTGTTTCAGCACCGCGCGTGCTTCATCAAAACGGCCTTTCATCATCAACCAGCGCGGCGACATCGGCACGGTCAGCACCATCAGCGTGTAGATGACGGCAGGCACCACTTGAATGCCGAGCATCCAGCGCCAGGTGTTTTCACCCAAATCCAGGCTGGTGAACAAGAAGTTTGAAAGGTAAGCCATCAGAATACCGAATACGATATTGAATTGATACATGGCCACCAAACGGCCGCGTTTTTCAGGCGGCGCAATTTCGGATACATAGGCCGGTGCGGCAATGGTGGAAGCACCTACGCCCAAACCGCCCAAGAAACGGAATGCGGCAAACAGCCACGGATCGGATACTAAAGCGGAGCCGAGCGCGCCGATGATATACAGGAAGCCGATGATAATCAGGGTTTTTTTACGGCCGAGGCGGTCGGTAGGGATGCTGCCGAAGAGTGCGCCGATAACGGTGCCCCACAATGCAGAAGACATCACCACCACGCCGTGGAAGAGGCTGGAGCTGTTCCACATTTTTTGCAGCGCCTGGTCGGCACCGGAAATCACGACGGTATCGAATCCGAACAGGAAGCCTGCCAGCGCGACGGTAATCGACCAGAAAAGCAGTTTAGACTGGTTCATAAAAACGTCCTTTGTTTACACAAGTTGAGAAAAGGTTGCTTGAAAACGTGTTTGCCGTGCGGGTTGGCGCGGCGGCCAAATCCGGCAGGTTGCCGGATGGCGGTATCTGTTTGCCTATGCGGCGCGCGGCGGACTGACTGAAGCTTGCGCGTTGTCGGGAAAACAGCAGCCATCGGCTGCTTTGTTTCAGACGGCCTGTAGGTTTATTAGTTTCATCTGTAATAAAACACAATATCTTGTTAAAGAATATTACATTCTGTATTTGCAGACAGCATGATTATACGGACAGTCGTGAAGATAAACTTGACCGACGGCAAAAATGTGTCGGAAAAGCAGGTAAAAACGGGAGTTTGTAATGTGTTCTGAGCAGCCGGAAGCGGCTTAACGTTTGTCATAATGATGTGGCGGCGATGTTACAGGAAGTGTTGTGGAGGTAAGAAATTTTCATCTGTAAGGTTGGAATCTTACTTTGAGCGGCAGGGGCGATTGGTGGATGTTTTGCGGAAGCGATCGCCGGGATGGAAGCTTGAGCGTTGTTGAGCCATTTGAGTGGGCAGGCGGCTGAGTCTGTCGAAGTGGGTTATTAATCATCTGAGGCGTGGGAGGACATGGGTGCATGTGGCGCGTCTCAAATATTTTTGATTGACAGATGGTTGAAGCATTTATGCATTCTGCGCTTTCAGACGGCCTTTGGCTGCACAATAAATAAAAAGGCAAATAAAAAGGCCGTCTGAAACATTCAGACGGCCTTGGTCGGTCAAGCCGGGATTACAGCGAGCGGGCAACTTCAACGATTTCGAAGATTTCCAGTTGGTCGCCTTCCATGATGTCGTTGTAGTTTTTCAGCATCAGGCCGCATTCGAAGCCCATACGCACTTCTTTCACATCGTCTTTGTAGCGCTTGAGCGAAGCCAATTCGCCGGTATGCACGACCACGTTGTTGCGGATCAGGCGCACGTGCGAATCGCGTTTGACCATGCCGTCGGTAACCATACAGCCGGCAATATTGCCCACTTTCGATACGCTGATGACTTGGCGGATTTCCACCGTGCCGATGACGTTTTCTTTCTGCTCCGGTGCCAACATGCCACTCATGGCTGCTTTTACATCGTCGATGGCATCGTAGATGATGTTGTAGTAGCGGATTTCGACATCTTCGCTTTCGGCCAGCTTGCGGGCGGAGCCATCGGCGCGCACGTTGAAGCCGATGATGACCGCGCCTGAGGCAATCGCCAAGTTGACGTCGGATTCGGTGATGCCGCCGACGCCGCTGTGCAACACGTTGACTTTCACTTCATCAGTAGACAGCTTTCTCAAGCTGCCTGCCAAGGCTTCGTAAGAGCCCTGTACGTCGGCTTTGATGATGACCGACAACGATTGCGCCTGATTTTCGCCCATGTTGTTGAACATGTTTTCCAGTTTCGCAGCTTGCTGTTTGGCCAGGCGTACGTCGCGGTATTTGCCTTGACGGAAGAGGGCGATTTCGCGTGCTTTCTTCTCGTCGGCCAATACCATGGCGTCTTCACCGGCGTTGGGCACGTCGGACAAGCCGAGGATTTCCACCGGGATAGACGGACCGGCTTCGTCAATCGGCTTGCCGTTTTCGTCCATCATGGCGCGCACTTTACCGAAGGCAGTACCGGCCAGCAGCATGTCGCCTTTGCGCAGCGTGCCGCTTTGTACCAGCAACGTGGCTACGGCACCACGGCCTTTGTCGAGGCGGGCTTCGACGATGATGCCTTTGGCGGGGGTGTCGACCGGGGCTTGCAGCTCCAATACTTCTGCTTCCAGCAATACCGCTTCCAACAAGGCATCGATATTGAGGCCTTTTTTGGCCGATACGTCGACAAACTGCACTTCACCGCCCCATTCATCGGGCACGACTTCATGCGCGGTCAACTCTTGGCGGATACGCTCGGGATTGGCAGCTTCTTTATCGATTTTGTTGACGGCAACCACAATCGGCACGCCCGCTGCTTTCGAGTGGGCGATGGCTTCGATGGTTTGCGGCATCACGCCGTCGTCGGCGGCTACCACCAGAATCACGATGTCGGTGGCTTTGGCACCGCGTGCACGCATGGCGGTAAACGCTTCGTGACCCGGAGTGTCGAGGAAAGTGACCACGCCACGCGGGGTTTCCACATGGTAAGCACCGATGTGCTGGGTAATGCCGCCTGCTTCGCCTTGCACCACTTTGGCACGGCGGATGTAGTCGAGCAGCGAGGTTTTACCGTGATCGACGTGACCCATAACCGTTACCACCGGCGGACGCGGCAGGGCTTCGTATTCAGCAGTTTCGCCTTCGCCGGTTTCCAAAAAGGCTTCGGGGTCGTCGGCTGCTGCCGCTTTGCCGATGTGGCCCATTTCTTCTACCACAATCAGGGCGGTATCTTGGTCAAGCGCTTGGTTGATGGTGACCATCATGCCCATTTTCATCAGCACTTTAATCACTTCAACGGCTTTCACCGCCATTTTGTGCGCCAGTTCGGCCACAGTGATGGTTTCGGGCACCAATACTTCATGCACCACCGGCTCGGTCGGCGCTTGGAAAGCGTGTTGGTTCGGCTCCAGCTTGAGCTGTTTTTTGCCTTTTTTGCCGCTGCGTGAACGGTCGTCGTCACGGCCGCCGCTACGTTCGCGGCCTTTACCCTTGCCCTTGGCATTGCGCGGGCGGTTGTCTGTATCGTCGCGGCTGCTGCGTTCTTCTTTTTTGGCGCGGGCAGGTGCGGCAGTTGAAGCGGCTGCGCCTGCACCGGCGGCACCGGCCGTGGCGAGCGGCTTCTGCTCGGTCGGTTTGGCGCTGCGGTGTTCGGTGTTTTTTGCGTCTTTGGCTGCTTTGGCATCTTGCTGGGCTTGCAGCTTGACGGCTTCGCGGCGAGCCTGGCGCTCTTGTTTTTCACGCAAAAGGGCTTCTTGGTGCGCGCGCAGGGCAGCGGCACGGCGGGCTTCTTCATCGCGGGCGGCTTGCTCTTCGGCGCTCACAATCGGTTGCGGCGCTGCGCTTTCTTTGGCTTTGGGCGCGTCTTTAGGTTTGGCGCTGTCGGCCTTGGCTGCTTTTTCTGCCGGAGCGGGAGCCGCTTGTTCCGGCTCGGCCACTTTTTCGGCGGCTGCTTCTGAAGCTTTGGCTGCTTCGGCTTGTGCTTTGGCTTTTTCGGCTTCGGCAGCTGCTTTTTCAGCGGCTTCGCGCTCGGCGCGGGCTTGCTCTTCCGCTTCGGCGGCTTTGCGCGCTTCTTCTTCGGCATCTGCTTTGGCTTTGGCTTCGGCAGCCAGGCTTTCGGTGGACGGAACCACAACTTTGCGGCTGCGGCGGCGGGTTTCTACCTGAACACCGCCGACGGTGCTCACTTCGGCTTTTTTGCGGCCGATGCTGATGGTGCCGCCGTCGCTGCCGTGCGATTTCTGCAAATAGGCGAGCAGCAGTTTTTTATCGTCGGACGTGATGCTGTCGTTGCCGGCGGTTTTGTTCAGGCCGGCGTTTTTCAGCTGTTTCAGTAAGTCTTCAACAGGTCGTTTGAGTTCGGCGGCAAATTGTTCTACTGTGGTGTTACTCATTCATTACCCCCTTGGTTGTCTTCGTTGAACCAGTGTGCGCGGGCAGCCATAATCACTTTTTTGGCTTCTTCTTCGCTGACGCCGGTAATTTCAATCAGTTCGTCTACGGCCAGTTCGGCCAAGTCGTCGCGGGTGGTGATGCCGGCTTGCGCCAAATCACGCAGCATGTCTTGGTCGATGCCGTCGAGGTTGCGCATGTCTTCATCGACATCTTCCAGTTTTTCTTCGGAAGCGATGGCGAGGGTGAGGATGGCGTCACGGGCACGGTTACGTAGGGTTTCGACAATGGCTTCGTCGAAGCCTTCGATTTCCAGCAACTCGCTGGCGGGCACGTAGGCCACTTCTTCCAGTGTGGCAAAACCTTCCTGCACCAAAATGTCGGCGGTTTCTTCGTCGACGTTGAGGTGTTCGGTGAAGAGGTTGCGGATGGCGGCATCTTCGGCTTCGTGGCGCTCTTGGGCTTCTTCAACCGTCATGATGTTGAGCTGCCAGCCGGTCAAGTCGGCAGCCAGGCGTACGTTTTGACCGCCGCGGCCGATGGCCAGCGCCAGTTGGTCTTCGGCCACAATCACGTCTACCGCATGTTTGTCTTCGTCAATCAGGATGCGGGTGACTTCGGCGGGCGACAGGGCGTTAATCACAAATTGGGCGGTTTCGGGCGACCACAACACCACGTCGATGCGTTCGCCCGACAATTCGTTGGTTACGGCATTGACGCGCGAGCCGCGCACGCCGATGCAGGTGCCTTGCGGGTCGATGCGGCTGTCGT
>CAYVIS010000137.1:0-5698 GCA_964451565.1 uncultured Neisseria sp. | reverse complement strand
CAGGATACGGCTTCCAGCCATTTCTAGCCTGAAATTTGTCCCTTATCCCTGATTTCAGATTGATGATTCATATTTTGCCTTTCTTCAGGCTGCAACAACCCCGCCTAAGCGCATTTATTCACGCTAGGTAGCCAAATTCGCGCTTTAACGGGGTTTGAGTGACTCGACAAGGGGCAGATAGCCTAACGGCACGAAACGCGCTTAAAACGCTGTTTTGGTGCTCCTGCTTCATCCGTGATGATGGTTGCCACATACCAGCGGCCATCAGACTGCTGGATTACGGCCAGCCTGCCGCAAAACGGGCGCATCTTCAGCTTCTCAACCATTCCTGCCACTTCCTCAAGGCTTGCCACGGGCTGCCAAGGGCGGATTATTAAATTGCGGTTCATGCCGATACCTCCGTCAGGCCGTCTGAAAGGCCGTCTGAAACACATTCGGGCAAGGCCGCGCCCTGCTGGTGTTGCTCATGCACACGAAACACCAGCCAGCGCGGCGCGTCATACACCATGCCGAAACGCACACGCGGGTATGCCGAATGCAGCGCCTGCAATGCGCCAAACGCAGCGGCGGCGGATTGGTGAACATGATGCGGGGTGATATACAAAGGGGCGGGATTCATGATTTCCCCCTAGTTTGTGAATTTTCTGCCTCTACCGCTGCCGTTTGATAGCCCTCATCGTATGCCGCCAGATACAGGCGCTCCACATTGAGAACATGAAGCAGATTAGCCAACGGGCTTACAGCGCCGCCGATTTCCAAGTTTAAAGCCGTTATCAGCCGCGCCACATCACCGCTGCTTACCGCCCCATCCGCAGCCGCGTTCACTTCCAACAGGCGGCCAACGGTTTCCATGATGGTAGCGGCATGGTCTAACGCCTTTTGCGTGCAGGCGGCCAAACTGCCAAGCTCGCTAATGCTCAAATCGCCGATAGCGTCGTCATGCAGATGCTCGATGTTTGCCAACAATGCGGGGATACCACCGATAAAGCCGTTATTGATACGGCTTTCAGGTTGCTTGCTTGATTTCATTGCACACCTCCTGCAATCACGCTGCACACCGCCCAACGGCCATCTTGCTGCACGATGTTGAACGCGTAATCATGGCGGTTAGCGGCAGTTAAGCGGTCAATAAAACGGCCTGCTTCTGCCAAAGTGTCGAATGAACGGATTTTTCGAGAGATTAACGGGCGTGAATAGCCCTTACGGATTTGGGTCATGATGTTACCTTTCTGTTTGGCTTCTTTGCCGCTTTCCGTTTCCACACGGTGGGCGGCAAGCAAAGGGCAAGGGGTGGAAAACTGGCAAACAGAACCAGCTCGGCATAGCCGAACCTTGCCCCCGCTCACCATGAAAGGTAAAACAAGGGGAATTTGCAGACGTAAAAACACCGCTCAATCTCGTTGAGACTTTGGCGGCTTGTCTGCCTGTTTGTGCCAGCTTTCCACGGCTGGTCGGTTGATTGAAACCGATGGCCGCATATTGCCGCTGTTTTTTCCATCCGTCAAGGGTGCATTTCAACCCACAACAGCGGCGGGGCAAACGGCCGTCTGAAAACGGCGCAAATTTTATAAGACTTTTATTTGAATACATGGCAACTTTCCAACAACTTACGTTATTGTTCAATCCTCTACATCAAGAATCAAACCGTCTATCGAGTCAAAAACATCTGCCAGTTTTTCAATCACCTTATCAATTTCATAGCCTTCTTCACTTACATCATCAGAACCATGAACCGCCGAAGAAATGCCCTTCAACTTGTCAATAATGCACTCAAGGTCATCAAACTGCTCTTGCAGAACATCTAACAATTCGTCTTTCTCAATCATTTTTTCAACTCCTTGCTGATATTCACGCCGCCACGGCTTGCTGCAATACGGGCTTGCAGCCATGCGTCTACTTCTTCAGACGGCCACGCGGTTGTATTTGCGCCAAGTTTTACCCCTTTGGGAAAGCTCGCATCATAGCGGCGCTTGTCCTTTGGGTTTTGCTTGGCATAAATACCCGAACGGCTTAAACCTGTTTTGCGCATCACATCGGCAATACGCAGCATTTGCAATGTACTTTCCATCTTCAAAAGCTCCTTGTTTTGTGGTTGCAGATAGCCGTCTGAAAGCAGGTGTGTAACGGCTGGGATAGGCAAAAGAATAGCCGCCCACTTGGGCGGCTGTAACGGGATAAAATTTTAGAAAAAAATCCTGAAATTAATCTTCATACAATATTCACCTTACTTTTCAATAACATCATTGCCTTCGGGTGAACGGTTTCTCTCACTACCTCCCCATAATCTTTAGTCCATTCAACCAAATCTACAGGGTAAAGCAGTTCTGCCATTTGCGTATATGTGGGTTTTTTGCCCCCTAAAAGCAACCAATACAAATACAAGTCCATATAGGGAAGAATTTTCTGCTCGTGCAGGCGTTCAACTGTTTTTTTTGAAATGGCATTACTTTCAAACAAAATTCCGGCGGCATCCCGTTTGTTAAATAACCAACGCTTAAATCTTTCAAGCAAAATCTCATCCGATGCGTTCAAATCAGCATAAAAGCATGACTGCAAAAAATGGTCTTCTGCCTCTTCGTTAATACCTACCTCATACGAATCCAACTGGTATTCTGCATACATTCCAAATTTCTTATCTACCAAAAACCATTTTTCATCTCGAGGAAAAACCCAATTCTCACGCATCATAGCGCCCACACTTTCCGTCGAAGGGAAACCATGCCAAGAATTTGTCAAGCTATTTCCATCTCCACACTTAACAAATTTAGGCTGTTCCAAATACAGAGCCAGTTCATTGCTCAAACTTGCCTCTTTAAGGTTATCTAGCAGATTTTGAATGAACCCGCTCCCCACATCTTCATTTTTGCCATATCGAATAAAATCAAAATAAATCTTTTTTCGAGTATTAATAACAAGCGCCCAACTTGCACGGCCAAATCGTTCATAACTATTTTCGACATAACGGCATACTTCATAATTTTTTAAATCAAACCATTCAGGCACTTTCATAAGCCCACCCATACGGCCAGCCCTCAAAAATAGAACACCACACCAGCAGAACGAGGGTTGCCCTGTTTTCGCCCTTGGTAGCTAATTGCAGGCTAGGTATGGTGATAAACGGTTTCAGACGGCCTTATTCAGCCATCCCGAAAATACTTAGACGGCCAGCATTGCAGCGGCGGCATCGTAACGCTGTTTCAGAAAATCGCTATACCATTGCATCATTTCATGCCGTTGCGGCAGGTATTCCGTCCGATGGTAGGCGGCACGCACCTTGTTTTGCTCGATGTGGGCAAGCTGCCGTTCGATAACATCGGGGGCAAAGCCGTTTTCATTCAAAACATCGGTTGCAAGGCTTCGGAATCCGTGGGGTGTGGCCATGCCGCTGTAGCCCATGCGCCCCGTCAGGTAACTTAGCGTGTTTTCGCTCATCGGTTTGTTGGGATTGCCCACGGCGGGAAACAGATAGCGGCTATGCCCCGTCAGGCCGCGCAATTCGGCCAGCAGCGCCAACGGCCACGCCGCCAGCGGCACGATATGCGGGGCTTTCATCTTCATCTTTTCGGCGGGTATGCGCCATTCACGCGCTTCAAAGTCAAAATCTGCCCATTCGGCCTTACGCAATTCCCCCGCCCGAACGAAGGTCAGCATAATCAGCAGCATGGCAAGGCGGGTTGGCGGTTTGATGTTTTCCAGCAGTAAGCGGCGGTAAAATTCGGGCAATTCGGCTTGCGGTAAGGCGGGCTGGTGTTGCTGCTTCGGCACTTTAATCAAGCCCGTTAGCGGCACGGCGGGGTTGTTTTCCGCCCGCTCGGTGCGTATGGCGTAATTAAACACCGCCTTGATACGCTGCAACACCGTTGCCGCCGTATCCAATGCGCCACGCGCCGCCACTGCTTCAACAACGGCCTGCACCTGTTTGATGCTGATTTCCGTAATCGGATACTCACCCAAAGCGGGCAGAATATCGGCCTCAAAGCTCCGCCACACTTTGGCGGCATGGCTGGGTGTCCAACTCGCAAGCTGGTAGCCATGCCATTCTTTCGCAAGATTGCTGAAACGGTTGGCAATTGCTGCCCGCCGTTCACGCTTGGCCGTCTGCTTGGCTTTGCTGGGGCTTTCCCCCGCTGCTATCATGCGCCGCGCCTTTTCGGCGGCTTCACGGGCTTCAACAAGGCTGATTGTGGGGTAAACACCGATTGACAGCGTTTTACGCTTGCCATCAAGCGCGTAATCAAAGCGCCAGTATTTGCCGCCGTTTGGCCTAATCAGCAAATACAGGCTATGGCCGTCTGAAAGCTTGTAAGGCTTTGCGGTTGGTTTGGCGTTTTTTATTTGGCGGTCATTCAGCGGCATGGCTTGGTCTCACGGCATCGTTTACGGTACTTTTTGATGCTAACCAAAAACCAATAGCAGCAAGGCTTAGCGGCGCAATTTACGGTACTTTTTCACGGTGTTTTAACTGATACCGTGAAATGTACCGTAAATTTTTTGTTGATTCAATAAGACGTGTATAGACAAATGTAGATACTGTAATCAGTAAGAAGCGGCTGAAAGCCTGATGAATAAAGGGTTTTGTAGATGCGCGTAGATTCGTATAGACAAAAAAATAACCGCAAAATGCGGTTAGTGGTGGCCAGACCCAGGATCGAACTGGGGACACACGGATTTTCAATCCGTTGCTCTACCGACTGAGCTATCTGGCCATCGCTTAAGAGATGCGTATTAAACCAGAATCCCGCCCATGCCGCAAGGCTTTTCAAAAAAAAAATCCGTGCCTGTAGCTAATAGGCTATTTTTTATCACAATAAATCCGCCCATCTGCACCATTTTCAATCCTAAAAATGCGCAACATCCAACACCTGCCGAAAAAATCACTTGCAATAAAATACCTTTTATCTATAATTTAAACCGTTCATCTAAATAATGAATAGAGTAACTATTCAATCACACGCAGACGGAGAAACATCATGAGTATCGTAGCCATCGACATCCATCCCCAGCAAGCCTTTTCAGAGCTCTGCCCGGAAGAGCTGCCGATTAAAGATGCCCTGTCTATCGTGCCACACCTCAACCGTCAGGCAGAATGGGCCGATTACCGCGTACTCACCAAAGACGCCCACATCCCGCATGCCGCATGGAATATCCAAAAGCAGCACGAGCTGCTGCCGCTGGAAAATGCCGAACACTGGGTGAGCCATGCCGTGGTTGGCAGTCGCGGCTTCCAAACCCTGCCGCAATTACCCGAACCCAACAACTATCACTATCTTGTCCACATCGGTCTTGAGCAGCACACCCACGCCTATGGCGCCTGCTTTCACGACATGGCCGAAAACATCAGCACCGGCCTGATTGAATGGCTGAACAGCCGCCGCGCCTCCACCCTGGTGCTCGGCGGGCTGGCCACCGAATACTGCGTGCAGGCCACCGCCCTGCAACTGCGTTGGTATGGCGACTGGGACGTCATCGTCAACCTCGAAGCCTGCCGCGGCATGAGTACCCGCGAAGAAACCCGCGCGATTGAAAACATGAAGAAAGGCGGCGTGCTTATCGTCCGCCACACCGAAGAAATCCCCCGTCTGCTGGCCAAATACCAGCCCAAAGCAGCCGCAGCCGAGTTCCCTAATTTATTGAATTTCCAAACCGTCTGAAAACTTAGGCCGTCTGAAAACTTAGGCCGTCTGAAAACTTAGGCCGT
>CAYVIS010000136.1:0-5738 GCA_964451565.1 uncultured Neisseria sp. | reverse complement strand
ACCGGCCTGTCACGCCGGGGGTCGCGGGTTCGAGTCCCGTCCACTCCGCCAATCCAGTATAAAAAAGCACCGTATAGCGGTGCTTTTTTGCGTTTGTCGGTTTGGGTTGTCTGCGCACGAATTTGGCTGGTTAGCGGGGATGCGTCGGGTTGGCTGTTTGATGTTATTGAAATGATAAACCTATTAAGAATCATAGAAATAATAAGCCGTCTGAAAGCTTTCAGACGGCTTTACATCATCGCAATTGCAGCAGATTATTCCAATACCACTTCCACGCGGCGGGCTTCGGCGTTGTTACCGCTGCCTTCGGCGTTTTCCGGTTTGCGCAGTTCGATTTGCGCTTCAGGCACACCGAAGCCGAGCAGGGCATCGCGCACGGCGAAAGCGCGCTGTTTGGATAATTCCTCGTTTTGCGCTTGGTTTCCGGTAGTATCGTGAAAGCCTGAAACCACAGCTTTTTTGCCTTCTTTTGCGCCGGCCAGCACATCTTGCAGCGCTTCATCCGCGCCCACAGCCAAATCCGCTTTGCCGGAAGCGAAATAGAATTTGACAATGCCGTTTTCAACAATAATTCTGGCATCATCGTTACTTTGCTGCGCGTCGGCAGCCAAAATTACGTCCGCCGGACTGGTTGCGGCGCTGGCGTCAGCTGTCATTGCTTCGCTGACAACCACAGTTTCTGTGGTCGCTGTCTGTTCGGCACCATCGATGTGGCCGGACTGGACACCCCAGATGCTGTAAAACAGAGTGGCCAACACAGTCAGCGCAACTGCGCCGCCGGTAATCCACAAACCCAAACGTTGTTCTTTATTATCATCGTAATCAGACATTTCCAGCTTCTCCTGAAAGATATTATTCAAACCGGCACCATCGGCACCGCAGCAACAAATTTTCGGCATTATACCCAACTTATCCCGCCTGCAACAGCTAAATCCCTGTTCAAGCCCCCGCCAACGCAGTAAAATGCTGCCTTTATACGCATTTCCTATCGGGCAGGGCAAACATGCTGACATTCCAACAAATCATCTTCAAATTACAAAATTTCTGGGCCGCGCAAGGCTGCGTGGTGCTGCAACCTTTCGATATGGAAGTGGGCGCCGGCACGAGCCACCCCGCCACCTGCCTGCGCGCGCTCGGCCCCGAGCCGTGGTTTGCCGCCTATGTGCAGCCCAGCCGCCGCCCCAAAGACGGCCGTTACGGCGACAACCCCAACCGCCTGCAACACTATTACCAATTCCAAGTGGCCTTAAAACCCGCCCCCGTCAACATCCAAGAGCTGTACCTCGATTCGCTGAAAGAATTGGGCATCTCCCCACTGGAACACGATATCCGCTTTGTGGAAGACGACTGGGAAAACCCCACCCTCGGCGCTTGGGGCTTGGGTTGGGAAGTGTGGCTCAACGGCATGGAAGTGACCCAATTCACCTATTTCCAGCAAGTGGGCGGCATCGACTGCACGCCGGTGCTGGGTGAAATCACCTACGGTATCGAACGTTTGGCCATGTATCTGCAAGGCGTAGAAAACGTTTACGACCTTGTATGGGCGCAAACGCCCGACGGCCAAATCGTGACCTACGGCGATGTATATCACCAAAACGAAGTCGAACAATCCACCTATAATTTTGAATATGCCAACGTCGAGCTGCTGCTGCAAAACTTCAACAACTTTGAAGCGGAAGCCCGCCGCCTGCTTGAAATCGAAGACACCAGCCTCGCGCTGCCCGCCTACGAACAAGTGCTCAAAGCCGGCCACACCTTTAATATGTTGGATGCACGCGGCGCGATTTCAGTGACCGAACGCGCCACCTACATCGGCCGCATCCGCAACCTCAGCCGCATCGTGGCGCAGAAATTTGTCGAAAGCCGCGAAGCGTTGGGCTACCCGCTGATCAAAAACAAAACGGCATAATCTTTTCAGACGGCCTGAAGATGAAAACCGCACACGACCAAGGCCGTCTGAAAACCAAAACCGATTGATATAAGGGGGCGCGACGATGCAACCGATTGAAATTTACCAAACCCAAGACGGGCAAGCGCAAGTTGAGGTACGTTTTGAGCAGGAAACGGTTTGGCTGTCGCAAGCGCAGATGGCGCAATTGTTTGACACCAGCGCTGACAACATCAGCCTGCACTTGAAAAACATTTTTGCCGAAAATGAATTGGATGAAAAAGCAACTACCGAGGATTTCTCGGTAGTTCGCCAAGAAGGTAAACGTGAAGTTAAGCGTTTATTGAAACACTATAATTTAGATGCCGCCATTTCAGTAGGTTATCGAGTCAAATCAAAAAATGCGACCCAATTCCGCATTTGGGCGACCGCCCGCCTGAAAGACTACCTGCTCAAAGGCTACGCGCTCAACCATAAACGTTTGCAGCAAAACGCTGCCGAGCTGGAGCAGGCTTTGGCGCTGATTCAGAAAACTGCCGCTTCGCCCGAATTAACCATAGAAAGCGGGCGCGGATTGGTGGATATCGTCAGCCGCTACACGCAAACTTTTTTGTGGTTGCAGCAATACGACGAAGGCTTGCTCAATGAGCCCAAAGGCGAAAACGGCGGCACTTTGCCGAGCATAGACGAAGCCCACACCGCTTTGGCCGCGTTAAAGCAACAACTGATGGCACGCGGCGAGGCTACTGATTTGTTTGCCCGCGAGCGCGGCGACGGCTTGGAAGCTCTGTTGGGCAATCTGGAACAAAGCGTGTTCGGCGAACCGGCCTACCCCAGCATCGAGAGCAAAGCCGCGCATTTACTGTATTTTGTGGTGAAAAACCATCCGTTTTCAGACGGCAACAAACGCAGCGGTGCTTTTCTGTTTGTTGATTTTTTACACCGCAACGGCAGATTGCTTAGCTCAAACGGGCAGCCCGTCATCAACGACACCGGCTTGGCGGCCTTAACCTTATTGGTGGCCGAATCCGACCCGAAACAGAAAGAAACCTTAATCCGCCTGATCATGCATATGTTGCAACAGGCCGTCTGAACAAAAAACCAAACATCAGCAACAGAAAGTTTAACCATGACCCAAACCCTATTAATCGAACTGCGCACCGAAGAACTGCCGCCTAAAGCCCTCAACCTGCTGGGCAACAGTTTGGCCGCTTCCATTGTCGAAGCGCTGGAAAAAGAGCAGTTGCTCGACGGCGCGGCCGATTACACCGCTTATGCCTCGCCGCGCCGTTTGGCTGTGCAGGTGAAAAACGTCCAAGCCGTGCAGGCCGACCGCCAGATTGTGAAAAAAGGCCCGGCTGTGGCCGCAGGCATGAAAGACGGCGTGCCGACCAAAGCGCTGGAAGGTTTTGCCCGTTCATGCGGCGCCGACATCGGTGCCTTGAGCATCGTTCACGACGGCAAGCAGGATGTGTATGCTTATGAATACACCCAACAAGGCCAGCCTTTGGGTGCGCTGATCAGCGACATTCTGGCGCAGGCAGTGAAAAAACTGCCGATTCCGAAAGTGATGCGTTGGGGCAGCAGCACCCACACCTTCGTGCGCCCCGTGCACGGCCTGGTGGTAATGCACGGTGCCGATACCGTGGCTGCCGAAGTGCTCGGCTTAAGCAGCCAAAACGCCACCCTCGGCCACCGTTTCCTTTCAGACGGCCAAATCGTGCTGAATAACGCCGACAGCTATGCCGAACAAATGCGCGAACAAGGCAAAGTGATTGCCTCATTTGCCGAACGCAAGGCCGCGATTCAAGCAGGTTTAGATGCGCAAGCTAGCCGTCTGAACGCCAAAGTAGCCGCCGACGAAGCGCTGTTGGACGAAGTGACCGCGCTGGTGGAATGGCCGGTGGTGTTGGAAGCCGGTTTTGAAGCACACTTCCTGCAAGTGCCGCAGGAATGCCTGATTCTCACCATGCAGCAAAACCAAAAATACTTCCCGCTGCTCGACCAAAACGGCAAGCTGATGAACCGCTTTTTGCTGGTTTCCAACTTCGAAGCGCAAGACCCGAGTCACATCATTCACGGCAACGAGCGCGTGTTGCGTGCGCGCCTTTCCGATGCCGAATTTTTCTACAAGCAAGACCAAAAAGCCACGCTGGAAAGCCGCCTGCCCAAGCTGGAAAACGTGGTCTACCACAACAAAATCGGCAATCAGGCCGAGCGCATCAGCCGCCTGATGAGCATCAGCGGCAGCATCGCCAAAGCGCTGGGCGCCGATGTGGCCGTGGCCGAACGCGCCGCCCGCCTTGCCAAAGCCGATTTGGTCACCGAAATGGTGGGCGAATTCCCCGAATTGCAAGGCACGATGGGCAAATACTATGCCCGTCTTGACGGCGAAAGCGAAGAAATCGCCGCCGCCATCGAGCAGCACTACCAACCGCGCTTTGCCGGCGATGCCCTGCCCGAAGGCAAAATTGCCACCGCCGTTTCATTGGCCGACAAACTCGAAACCCTGGTCGGCATTTGGGGCATCGGCCTGATTCCCACCGGCGACAAAGACCCCTACGCCTTGCGCCGCGCCGCCCTGGGCGTGTTGCGGATGCTGATGCAGCATAATCTGAACGCCGCCGACTTGATTCAGACGGCCTTCGACAGCTTCCCCGCCGGCGTGCTCAATGCCGACACCCCCGCCGAAGTGGCCGAATTTATGCAGGCGCGTTTGGCCGTGTTGCTGCAAAACGACTACCCGCAAGACGTGGTCGCCGCCGTGTTGGCCAAACAGCCGCAGCAACTGGGCGACATCGAAGGCCGTCTGAACGCCGTGGCCGCTTTCAAAGCCCTGCCCGAAGCCGCCGCGCTGGCCGCCGCCAACAAGCGCGTGCACAACTTGCTCAAAAAAGCCGATGCCGAATTGGGCGCGGTCGAAGAAAGCCTGTTGCAGCAAACCGAAGAACAAGCCCTGTTTGCCGCCGCACAAAGCCTCGCTCCCAAAATCGATGCCGCGCTGGCCAAGCAAGACTTTCAGACGGCCTTAACCGAATTGGCCGCCATCAAACCGCAAGTCGACACCTTCTTCGACGGTGTGATGGTGATGGCCGACGATGCCGCTGTGAAGCAAAACCGCCTCAACCTGCTCAACCAATTGGCACAGCAGATGAACGCCGTCGCCGACATCGCCTTGCTGGGCGAGTAGGGCAATTATGTGGAAAAGGCGGGTGCAAGCCCGCCTTTTTTGTGTGCTTCATAGTGGGATTAAATATAGTAGATTAAATTTGAATCAAGACAAGGCGGGCGAATGGGGTATTGATTCAAATCTAGTCCACTATAATTCACTATATTTTCAGACGGCCTCCATGCTTACCATTAAGGCCGTCTGAAACATTCAATGCTATAATCGGCCATCGATTCAAACGCCGTCTGAAAGCCTGCCTCATGTACGATCACGTCAAATTCCACACCGATGAAAACTATCCCGCCGCCCTGCCGGAAGAAAACGCCGCCACCCACATCGGCATGTATTGGGCGTGGGCGGCGGGGCAGGGGCTGCATAATCCTGTTTGGCAGAGCGCGCCCGAAAGCCGCGACGATTTCGCTGCCATGCTGCAAGGGCAGATGAGCGGCGCCGAATTTGTGCGCACCCATATGGATGGCGCGCTCACCCGCGATGATTTCAGCGAATACGGCCAACGCTTCACCTCGTTTTATTACGACGATGAAGACGAAGGCTACGGCAAATTTATGGAAGACTATGTTGTCACCATGAATACGCCCGAATTGGGCGGCTTCTATCATGTGGAAGACAACGCCGCCAACCGCGCCAAACTTGAAGCCGTGTTTCAGACGGCCTTTGAGC
>CAYVIS010000135.1:0-5848 GCA_964451565.1 uncultured Neisseria sp. | reverse complement strand
CCTTCGGGTTATGAGCCCGACGAGCTACCATGCTGCTCCACCCCGCGTCAGAAGAATGAAACTATATCAATCATTTCTCTGCCTGTCAACACCTATCTGAAAAAATAAAAAACGGGCGCCGCAACGCCCGTTTGATTCACACAACCATCAGCAAACCGCAACCGATGCCTGTGCAGCCTGCTCCTGCGCCATCGCTGCTAAAGAAGCGCCGCTGAACGCGCCGTAACCGCATTGTTCGAACGCTGCATTGATGTCGCAGTTGCTCAATGAAGTGCCGTCATCGAAGCAGAGTGATTCGATTTGGTTTTGCTCACCGCCAAACCAATTCTTCACAGTGATGCTGTCACCTTTGCCGGCATCAATAACCAAATTGCCGCAATTGTAACTGAAACACAAGTCGGACAAGCTGATATCGCTCTTGAACTCGATATTATCGGCATCGCAAGGATCGCCGCAATCGACGATGGTGTCGTGGCCGTAGCCTTTGCCGAACACATAAGTATCGCCGCCCGCACCGCCGTTGAGCCAGTCGTTGCCATAGCCGCCGTCGAGCAGGTCGCAGCCGTTACCGCCGTCGAGACAGTCGGCATCGTTGCTGCCGTAGAGGTTGTCGTTGCCGTCTTCGCCATACAGCGCGTCACGACCGCCGCCGCCAATCAGAATATCGTCACCCGCACCGCCATACAGCACATCATTGCCGCTGCCGCCGTCGAGCCAGTCGTTGCCGTCACCGCCGTAAAGCTTGTCGGCACCGGCGCCGCCGCTGAGTTTGTCATCGCCTGCTTCGCCATACAGCACATCGCAACCGGCGCCGCCGTCGAGCGTATCACAGCCGTCGCCGCCATACAATTTGTCGTTACCGCCGCCGCCGTTAATCACATTATCGGCCGCATTGCCGTTGATGACGTTGTCGAGATTGTTGCCGTTGAGGGTCAGTGCTTTATCGCCTGCGGCTACCAAGTTTTCTACATGGTTGCCCAAGGTGTAGTCGATATAGGAAATCACGGTGTCATTGCCCTGCCACAGGCATTCGCTCACCACATCGCATTCGTCGTCGACCACATAAGTATCGTTGCCGATGCCGCCGATCATGATGTCTGCGCCCTTGCCGCCGTCGAGGTAATCGTTGCCCGCCAAACCCTTGAGCGTGTCCTTGCCGTCGCCGCCAAACAATTTGTCATTGAACCAAGTGCCGATAATGCTGTCATTACCTTTAGTACCGACGGCATCCACGCCGCATTCGGCATTTTTGGTATGGGTCACGCAAACGTTATAGCTTTTACCGCCGGCCCAATCGCCCCAAAAAGGTGTTTTGATGCCGCTCCACAGATGATAAAACATAGCAATCTCCAAAATTGAATGTAAACGTTTTGATGTTGCCGACAATGACAACACCATCGTCATAATATATATCTCACATGAACTTTTTAAGGCAGATAATCGAGCGGCAAAATTTCTAGATATTCGGTATATTATTGATTTATAACGATAGTTAATATGCAATATGTATTAATAGAATTATTTATCAAATAATCTCAAACTGAATGTCCAATCCTTTAATCGATGCCTTTATCCGCCTATCTGACCCAAACCATTTGCCGCATACATCGAAAACAGCGCTGCCGCATAAAATTCTTCAGACGCCACCGCCCAACCGCCTCAGGAAAACGCATCTCAACGCAGTAGGATGATTAAGTTAAACAGCGATATAATGCGCTTTTCATCTGTTCCTTCCCTGCCCTCATGCCGCAAGATTTCACCCAAGTTTTAGCCCGCGACCGCCATTTCCTGCAACAAGCCTTTAAAAACCCGCAGCGTTTCGGTGGTGACGCGGCCGTGCAGCAGAAATACCAAAAATCCCACGCCGCTTATCTGAAGCGCTTGGCCAATCTGCCGCAGCCGCATTACGACAATACTTTGCCGGTGCACGAAAAGCGCGAAGACATCAAAGCGGCGATTGCGGCCAACCAAGTGGTGATTATCTGCGGCGAAACCGGCTCCGGCAAAACCACGCAGCTGCCGAAAATCTGCCTCGAATTGGGGCGCGGCGCGGCAGGCTTAATCGGCCACACGCAACCGCGCCGTTTGGCCGCGCGCTCGGTGGCGGAGCGGATTGCCGAAGAATTGGGCAGCGACATCGGCAGCGTGGTCGGCTACAAAGTGCGCTTCAACGACAACACCTCGCGCGATGCCTACATCAAGCTGATGACCGACGGCATTTTGCTGGCCGAAACCCAAACCGACCGCTTTCTTTCCGCCTACGACACCATCATCATCGACGAAGCGCACGAGCGCAGCCTCAATATTGATTTTCTGCTCGGCTACCTGAAACAACTGCTGCCGCGCCGCCCCGATTTGAAAGTCATCATCACCTCGGCCACCATTGATGCCGAACGTTTCAGCCGCCATTTTGCGCCTGCCGGAATCAACGCCAAAACCGTTTCAGACAGGCATTCCGAAACAGAAAGCCTGTCTGAAAACCCCAAAGGTGCGCCCGTTTTAGAAGTTTCCGGCCGCACTTATCCGGTTGAAATCCGCTACCGTCCGCTCACCGAAACCGATGAAGACGAAGCGGAAATCGACATTCCCGATGCCATTGTCGATGCCGCCGACGAACTGGCGGCGCTGGGCAAAGGCGACATTCTGGTATTCCTGCCGGGCGAACGCGAAATCCGCGAAGCCGCCGAAGCCTTGCGCAAATCGCCACTGCGCCGCAACGATGAAATTCTGCCGCTGTTTGCCCGTTTGTCGAACGCCGAACAACACAAAATCTTCCGCCCTGACGGCAACAAACGCCGCATCGTGCTCGCCACCAACGTGGCCGAAACCTCGCTCACCGTGCCCGGCATCAAATATGTGATCGACACCGGCTTGGCGCGGGTGAAACGCTATTCCGCCCGCGCCAAAGTGGAGCAGCTGCATGTAGAAAAAATCTCGCAAGCCGCCGCCCGACAGCGTGCCGGCCGCTGCGGCCGCGTCTCCGCCGGCGTGTGCATCCGCTTGTATTCGGAAGAAGATTTTGAACAGCGCAACCCATTTACCGACCCCGAAATCATCCGCAGCAATCTGGCGGCGGTAATCCTGCGTATGGCCGCGCTGAACTTGGGCAACGTGGCGGCATTCCCGTTTCTGGAAGCGCCCGACCAGCGGTATATCAACGACGGGTTTCAGGTGTTGTTGGAATTGGGAGCGGTGGAGGAGGTATAATCAAGCTGTCTGAAAATGTGAAAACAGCCCGCACTTTTCAGTCAGACTAAAAACATAAATCATTTGATTTGAGGAGTTTCATCATGACAACGACCAAATTTCCCATTTACAGTATTGGACAAGGTAATCGAAGCATTGAAACTTTTTTTAACCTATTAAAACAATACGAAATAGATTATTTGATAGATGTCCGGAGTAATCCGTTCTCTCGTTTTAATCCCGATTTTAGTAAGGGAAAATTGGAGAGAGTTTGTAAAAGCTATGCGGTTACTTATGTTTTCATGGGCGATAGCTTGGGCGGCAAACCATCCGACCGTTCTTGTTATGATGAACAAGGACGCGTTGTATATGAACGTGTAATGGAAACAGACGCATTTATTCAGGCTGTCAATCGGCTAATTACAGCATATAACAAAAACTTGAAGGTAGCGTGTATGTGTAGCGAATTAAAACCTTGCGAATGCCACAGAAGCAAAATGATAGGGCGGTATTTGGATAAGCAAAATATTGATGTACAACATATTAACGAGCAAGGAAATCTTGTTAGCCAAAATACCGTTATTAAAGAAGTAATGGGCGGTTATGGCGAAGTAGATTTATTGGGCGATACATTCCAATTTCAATCAGTTGGTACATATTAAAATGTTAGTTACAGCTACTGGTGTTTATGGCGATAGCGAAGCGGATTTTTTTCAAAAATTGATAGATGAAAAAATCACCTTATTTGTTGATGTGCGGCAACGGCGTGGTATGCGCGGCAGTAAATATGCTTTTGCCAACAGTATTTATTTGCAGAATAAGTTAAACGATTTGGGTATCCAATATCTTCATATCAAGGAATTAGCTCCAACAAGCGAAATTCGTGAAGCGCAAAAGCAATATGATTTATTGACCAATCAAACCAAACAAGCACGAATGTGTTTAGATAATAAGTTTGTTACTTTATATAAAGAACAAATTCTAAATTATTTTGATTTTCAAAGTTTCATTAACCAATTTAATTCAGAAAGAATAGTATTCTTTTGTGTTGAAAAATATTGTGATGCGTGCCATAGGAAGTTGATTGTGGATAAATTAAAAAGGGAGTATCAAATAGATGGTTATTGTTTCTAATAATGTTCTAATCTTAGCTAGAACCAGAATGAATAATAATCACGTCTGTGTTGGCGGGTATGATTTGGATTCAAGAAGGTATGTCAGGTTATTAACAAATACCGCGGAAAATCAAGATGAAAACAGCCCATACCAAGTTAGGCAGATTTATTCAATGGAATATGAAAATAGGCAAAATTTAGTATTACCACATTGCGAAGATGTATGTGTACAACAAAGTACTATGCAGAGAACATTAACACGACAGGAATTAAATGATGAGTTAGGAAAGCTTGCCGCCAAAAATATCCATATTAGAGATTTATTTGGAGGCTTGTTACATTGGGAAAATGGGAAAGGTTATTTATTACAAACAAATAATATGCCGCCGCATAGTGTAATGGTAGCGTGTTTAAATCACGATTTATTTTTGTATGAGGAGCGTAGATTTCGTTATTTAGATAATGGTAAGGTTTTTTCTGTTAAATATGTAGGGACTAATAATCTACATTTAAGAAAAATATCACAAGGTACATTTGTAAGGTTTTCACTTGCTAGATGGTGGGATAAGAATCACACTTATCCCGTTAAAAGAGCATATCTACAATTATCTACTGTTTTTTAAATAAAAAATTCAGCAATATCGGGGGTCAGCAGGCATGGACATGACGTTAGGTCTTAATTAACTGCATTAACTCATCGCACGGCTGCACCCACACATTTTATAAGTCGACGGCAGTGCAGGCTATTTCAACCCAACACTCGTCTAAGTTTTACTACAAAGTCGATTGGTGCTCGCCGACATCCAGTCAGAAATGCTCGTTCACGCCCAAAACAAACTAACCAAATCCACGCTGAATACCATCTTTGTAACGGCCGAACTTTGAGCTTCCCTGACCAAAGTTTTGACCGCATCGTGCTGAACGAAGTTGTTAACCCTACCGCCTATCTGCAAAAATTTTGCCGAAAGTTACAGCAACGGACGCAATTATACGCTAAATTTTCAGGCAGTCTGAAAACTCCAATCAATCTAAAATTTAGATTTAACAATGCAACACACTGAAACCAAACCTAAATCCTCCCGCTACCGCCTAACCAAACTCGGCGAACAAATGGCGCGGCTGCCCATCGATCCGAAAATCGCGCGCATTTTGTTGGCGGCGAAAAAGCACGACTGTATGGCGGAAATCTTGGTGATTGCCTCCGCACTCTCCATTCAAGATCCGCGCGAGCGGCCGCTCGAAGCGCGCGAAGCGGCTGCCAAGGCACACGAGCGGTTTACCGATAAACAGTCCGACTTTCTGGCCTATCTGAATATTTGGGACAGCTTCCAGCGCGAGCGCGACAAAGGCTTGTCGAACAAACAGTTGGTGCAGTGGTGCCACCAATATTTCTTATCGCACCTGCGGATGCGCGAATGGCGCGAGCTGCACCGCCAATTGGCCGAAATCGCCATTGAAATGGGTTTGACCAGCAAAGAGCAGGCGTTCAGACGGCCCCCCGTGCAAGAGCAATTAAGGCCGTCTGAACAGGCAGGCGACCAAGATTT
>CAYVIS010000134.1:0-5851 GCA_964451565.1 uncultured Neisseria sp. | reverse complement strand
GCCTCGGCACACTCGCCGCCGTATCGTCGCTGCAGGAAATGATGCTCGCCGTCACCCGCGACAGCGGCTTGGTCGAATACTACGAAAACCAAAAAGGCGACCATCAAGACCGCCTCGACAACCTCGATGAATTAGTGAACGCTGCCGTCGCCTTCAAGCCCGAAGAAAGCAATTTCGAAGTGTTGCCCGAAGGCGCAACCGACAATCCGCTGTTCCCGATTCTGGCCTTTTTGAGCAGCGCCGCACTCGAATCCGGCGAAAATCAGGCCGGTGAAGGCGAAGAAGCGCTGCAACTGATGACTGTGCACGCCGCCAAAGGTTTGGAATTTGATGCCGTGTTCCTCACCGGCATGGAAGAAGGCCTGTTCCCCAGCGAATACAGCCTCGCCGAACGCGACGGCCTCGAAGAAGAACGCCGCCTGATGTATGTTGCCATCACCCGCGCCCGCAAACGCCTGTATATCAGCATGGCGCAACAACGGCTTTTGCACGGCCAAACCCATTTCGGCATCGTATCCCGCTTTGTTGATGAAATTCCCGAGCCGGTATTGCACCGTTTGTCTGCCCAAATCAAACCGTTCAACAGCTTCACCGACGCCCCGAAAATCAAAACCCGCGTGGTCGAAAACTACGATTTGCCGCAGGATTACGCCGGATTCCGCATCGGCCAAAACGTGCGCCACGCCAAATTCGGCACCGGCGTGATTATCGAAGCGGTCAACAAAGGCGAATCAGCACGGCTGACGATTAACTTCGGCAGCAACGGCGTGAAAGAATTGGATACGGCGTTTGCGAAATTAGAGGCCGTCTGAAACTCATATCAAACCATTAGAAAATAAATTTATTTAAATAAATCAAAATTTTATTTTAAAATTATTTAAACTTACTATTTAGAACAACAAAGGAAAACTGTATGAGTATGGCGGGGAGGCGTTCAAACCGGGGGGATATTTATCAAACTCTAGTAGCATTCAATTGGGCTTTAAGCATACTTGCCAATCCAGAGTATGAATGGTTAGAACTTGATTCCATCTCTCATCACGTAGATGATATTGTGATTGGAAAAACAGATGGCTCATTCATTTGTTGTCAATGCAAAAAGAATGAGCAAGATTTCAAAGCATGGTCATATGCCACTTTAAAAGATGAACTCCAAAAAGCAATTTTAGAACTCAAAAATCACCCGAATACAACAATCTATTTCTATTCTCGTAATAATTTTGGTGGCTTGGCGAAAATACAAGAATACAGTCAAACTGTAAGCACTGAAGCTGAATATCACGCAAATCTAACCAAAGAGCATAGAGTCACAAATGATGTCTTAGCTAGTTGCATTCGTGAAAAAGAAGCTGATTTTTCCGTATACGAATTTTTAAACCAAGTTCATTTTCAAACCACGAATGATGTTACGCGGGGAAAAGAATTAATTGTGGAACGCTTAAGCCTGCTCGCCAGTAATCCTCGGGCTGCGTTTAGTGCCTTATGGGAAAAATTAGATTTCATTGGCGGCCATCATGAAAGTGACACACATGCTTCATCACCCATTCGGCTAACTAAAGAAAGTATTGAAGAATTATTTAATAGTGTAGGTGCAATGCTTACACCACCTATTTCTGAACAAGAAATACGCGATTTATTTGCACATACTTCAAACATCGGCAGACAATGGCAACGTGAAATCGCTGGTAAGAAAATGATTAATCCTGTTATTGGCCAAATACAGGCAGCAGTTGATGCTGGTAACAAATCCATTTTACTTACCGGACTGCCCGGCTCTGGTAAGACATGTGTTATGTTGGACTTACAAGAAGCTTTAGAACACCGTATGCAAGAACAAAGTAATTTTGTTTCGCTATTCATTCAATCACGAGAATTTGCCGATGCAGCCTCCACACAAGAAAGGGCAAGCATTGGGCTACCTGAAAATTGGGTTGAAAAGATTGCTCGCCTTGCAGATACCACACATATAGTTGTTATTATCGACTCTTTGGATGCCCTTTCTATTGCTCGCGAACACAGTGTACTGAATTATTTTTTAGCACAAATAGATCGCTTGCTTCTGATTCCTCAAGTCACAGTTATTACAGCATGTCGTGATTTTGACCGCAAATATGAACGTGCTATCTCTGTTCGCAAATGGGACAAAGAATTACAATGTTTGCCATTCAACTGGGCACACGACATCACACCTTTATTGCACCAATTAAGTATCGATACATCCGCCATTGATGAGGCAACTCGGACGCTTATCAGTAATCCGCGTGAACTATCCCTTTTTATTGAGCTGGCTCAACGTGAAGGTAGCTTCAGTATTATTACCGCCCAAGCATTAACACAAAAATATCTGGATACTGTTATTCAGGCCGATACGGATTTGGGCGGAGCGGCAATGGAGGCAATCGAAAATATTGCTGATGAGATGTTAAAAGCACGTAGCCTTTCTATATCCCGACAACGCTTCACAGCATCCGACACCATTTTTCGCCGGCTCAAAAGCCTGAATATTTTGCAAGAAACACACGATAATAAATTGACATTTGGACATCAAACCTTGCTGGATATTTTGGTAATCAGTAAGGCATTGCGACAAGGCGTTACACTCAATGAATTTATCCAAACTTTGCCGCCAGTACCCTTTGTTCGGCCAAGCATCCGCAGCTTTATTATGCAGCTTGCATCGGAAGAACGAAGGATTTTCCGCCAGCAATTACGTGCTGTACTTTCCGGGCAGCGTGTATTCCATATTCGCAGGCTGGTTGCAGAAACTTTCGCTCAATATGCGCCGCAAGATGATGACTGGCCATTGCTGCGGGATTTATATAAATCCCACCCGGATATTTTCCAGGTAATTTATATGGAAGCCCGTTCATTGGAATGGCATCATTTCTGGCTTAAATTCTTAATTCCTTTTTATAAGCAAGAAAACAACCAACAAGGGCTAATTCAACATTTTCATCATCTAGATCGTTGGAAAAATCAAGATGCCGTAACAGTTTTCACATATTGGAAAGAAACATTAGAACTCGATAAAGATAATACAGAGCAACTGATTAGAAACCTATCATATTATTTACGCTCTGTTGATGACCTATATTTGCCTGATATTGTACCAATTCTTGATTTGTCGCTTAAGAAATCAATACCAACTGATTGCTTTTTTGGGCAGATTCTAGCCCGCTGCGTCTCTGCCAATTTAATAGATGATGTCGCGCTATGGAGCTATATCATTCAAGATATTGATACGGCAAAGATAGAGTATTTCTATCTTCGTGACCATCTGCGTTGTTCATCACATGAGTTTGGAGAGCATGGTAATCAATTTTTAAAAAGCCGTTTCCAACAATCCACACTTCTATTAGATCTGGCCATTAAGTCTATTGAAGAGTGGAGTCAACAGCATTCATATTTTGGTTTATTGCTCGACACATCATATGAAATTAATCATTCAGATTACGATTTTCATTCAGTAAATAAGTTGAGTGAATTAATCAATATTCTGGAAGAAACCATATCTTGGCATGCGAAGAACCACACTGCTTGGTGGCAAAGTAATCGCCACAAATTATGCTTTCACCATGAAGAGGCATTCAAATATATTGCCATTATTACTTTGAGTGAAAACCCATTAAGGAATATCGACTTAATCACTGAATTATTGGCAGATAAAGGATTATTACAATCACGATTCTCCGATGAGCTCAGTAAGCTCATTCAAAATGTGTTTATCGATTTGCCAGAATCCGTCCAAAATTCTTTTCAAACAATGGTGTTAGCTTTATTCGAAGAAGAAACTCCCGAAAACAATTACACACATTGGGTATGGCATAGCAGAATGAAATATATTTCATCCATTCCTATTCACTTGCGCTCTGAAAACATACAAAACATAGCTTCTGTTTATGAGGCTGTAAATGGAAAATATATTTATAAGCCAGATGTATACATGCGTGGCGGAGTGGTTTCGGCACCATTTTCTTATGATGTATTTTTAAATCTCAGCAATCAGAATGTAATTAAACTATTAGCCCATTATGCTGAATATGACTCAACTTATGATGATTATTTGATTGGGGGGAAATCACAGGTTAATGGTCAACTTCAGGAGGCCGCATCGCGTAGCCCGATTCGCTTCTTTAAATTGTTAACGGAAAATCGGGATGATATTGCAGAATTGTTTCGTGATGGCATCATGGATGGAATAGCACATTATCTTGCTTATCGACACGGCAACTTGGGACATAATGAAAATTGGCAGCCCATTGAAACAGAAGGTGATGAATTACTGGTTATACAAATAATAGACGACTTAAAAGACCATCAGGAATACTGGCACAACAAACGTGACAAACGTGTGATGGCTTCTACAATTGAAGCCTGCTCACACTTAGTTTTTTGTTCTTATCATGCCGAACAATTGGTTCGATTGGCCGAACCTTATTTACACAATCATGTAGAGGATACTGTTTTTGGTGATGTTGATTTGATTACACAGGGCATTAACACACCTGAGGGTAAAGTGGTGCAAGCTTTAATAGTATTGCTCCAAAACTTTTTGCAAAGCAATCAAACAATACCAACATCATTAGCAATGATATTACAACGCTTCGCCCAACATCCTCATCCTGCGCTTCGTGCATTAATGCTAAACAGTTTAGCCTATATACAAAATAAAATGCCCGATTGGGGTTGGGCGTTATTTGACTTGCTCATGCAAGACGCTCCTTCCAGTCTTTGGAAATATACGGGTTCTTGCTTGTATTACGGTTACCATGACCAATTTGAAAAAATAAATTGTGTGTTAAAACAAATTGAATCAACGAGAGAAATAGAAAGTATGGAAATATGGGGGCGAATATCAGCCTTATGTGCATTCCAAGGAGATATTTCTTTAACTGATTTATTGGATAAGTTGAACACGCTCAAAAGCCCGCAAGCATGGGATGGGGCTTCAAAAGTGTGGACACATAAGAACAACATTTGCACACACCGAGAACAATGCTTAACCGGTATTCAATTTGGTTTAGAATCGGAAATTGATTGTGCTATCGTTGTTGCAGACAATTTGGAACACATTTTCCGTGAAAATAAAAAAACCATTGTTATCCCAGCAGATTTATTACGCCGCATGTTTGAAATTTTCAAGCATGGCAAACAAAATAAATATCACCATGTATTTAACATTGAGAAATGGTTGAACACTATAGTAATCAATAATCCCGATTTGGCTTTAAGTGTGCTGGATAGCTACCTAGATTATGTTAAGCAGCTAAAATTAGGAATTCATGATTCTGATAATGAAATTGCACAATTAATGACTCGTTTATTTGCAGAAGCAGAAGAGCAAGAAGAAGCTGATTCTGGAGAAATGTTGGCAAAAATAGTGAATTTACAAGATATTTTATTATCTTTAGGAAACACAGGAATGGAACAATGGCTGAAAGCAGCAGAGCGCCCATAACATTAATCAATGGATAACTTTTACAATGTGGCAAACCCTCTCCGAATTTATCTACCACGGCCCGATACGCTCGGAGCTGGTGCAATCGGCGCTGATGATAGTCGGCATCCTGCTGGTGCGTGCGGCAATTCTGCAAACGCAGTTCCGCAGCCGTCCGCAGTTGGCAATCGAAGACAAACGCCGCTGGGTGGTGGTCACGCGCAACATCACGCTGATTGTGGTGATTTTCGGGCTGGTGGTGATTTGGGCGGCGCAAATCCAAACGCTGGCGCTCTCTATGTTTGCCGTAGCCGCCGCCATCGTGCTGGCCACCAAAGAGCTGATTATGTGCCTTTCGGGCAGTATTTTACGCGCCACCACCAAGCAATATTCGGTGGGCGACTATATTGAAGT
>CAYVIS010000133.1:4389-5855 GCA_964451565.1 uncultured Neisseria sp. | reverse complement strand
CGCAGTTTTTGACCCGGGTAGATTTTGTTGGGGTCGCTCAACATCGGTTTGTTGGCTTCAAAAATTTTCATGTATTGATTGGCATCGCCATAATATTTTTTGGAGATGGCAGACAGGGTGTCGCCGCTCACCACGTCGTGGTATTGGGCAGCAGTTTCTGCGGGGAAGGTCAGGTTGTTTTCAACGTCAGACACGCCGGTTACGTTGCCCGCGGCCAATACGGCTTTTTCGGCGGCTTCTTGAGAAGGAGCCGAGCCGCTCAGGGTCACTTTGCCCGAAGCGCCGTCGAATGCAACTGCCAGGCCGGTCAAGCCCAGATTTTGTTTTTCGATGTATGTTTGGATGGCGGCGGAAGCTTTGCCGTTCAAATCTTCAACGTTGGCGGCTGCGGCTGCGGCCACTTCTTTTTCGTCTTTGCCAAACAGTTTTTCACCTGCATTTTTGATAAAGCTGAACAAACCCATGGTTTCACTCCTAGTCGTTAAAAAATCCGGCTAACCGGCTGGCTTCATCATTAAGCCTACGCCCCCTTTTTTCAAGCGCCGCGCCGTTACTCTTACTTCGTTTTACAAAATCCACGACAAAAAGCCGCGCCTTTGCAGCATTGTTGCTACAATACCGGCTGACATTATCTGCATCTTTCAGACGGCCATGAACGGCGACATTACCCTACTCACCCTTTTCCTTATCGGCTTTTTCGGCGGCGGCCATTGCGTCGGCATGTGCGGCGGGCTTTCCAGCGCCTTCGCCCTGCAGCTGCCGCCGCACATCAAGCGCTTTTGGCTGATTCTGCTGCTCAACACCGGCCGCATCAGCAGCTATGTATCCATCGGCCTGCTGCTCGGCGCGCTCGGCCAAATCGGCATTTCGCTCGACCAAACCCGCTGGCTGCAAAACGGCTTGTTTGTCGCCGCCAATATCCTGCTGCTGCTGCTGGGGCTTTATCTGGCCGGGCTGTCGCATGCGGCCACTAAAGTAGAAAGCCTCGGCCGCCCGATTTGGCGGCGGCTCAATCCGTTGTTGAACAAATTACTGCCGATACAATCCATACCCGCCTGCTTCGGCGTGGGCTTGCTGTGGGGCTGGCTACCCTGCGGCTTGGTCTACAGCGCTTCCCTCTACGCACTCGGCAGCGGCAGCGCGGCCAAAGGCGGCCTCTACATGCTCGCCTTCGCCCTCGGCACCCTACCCAATCTGCTGGCGATGGGCTTTTTCGCCGCACAATTGAAAAGCGTTCTGCAAAAACGCAGCGTGCGCCTCGCCGCCGGCCTGCTCGTAGTTGCATGGGCGGCATGGCAGTTGGGGCGGTTTGTTTATTATCAGATGTATTGACAGCCTATTCCGCCGCAATCTCATCTAAACCGTCATTCCGGCGCAGGTTCACAGCTGTCCGGAATCATTTTTTCAGACGGCCTCATGAAAGGCCGTATGAACGAAAGGCCGTATGAACGAAAGGCCGTATGAAC
>CAYVIS010000133.1:0-4289 GCA_964451565.1 uncultured Neisseria sp. | reverse complement strand
GAAAGGCCGTATGAACGAAAGGCCGTATGAACGAAAGGCCGTATGAACCGTAAACGGTTCAGACGGCCTTTTCCTGCCCTTGCGCCGTTATTTGAATTTCACCGCCGTACCGCTGACGCTCACCATCATCATCATGGAGCCGCTCTGGCCGATAACCTCATAATCGATGTCCACACCCACTACGGCATCGGCGCCGAGTTTCCTGGCATAGTCTTCCATTTCGGCAAACGCAATATTGCGTGCGTTGCGCATTTCACGCTCATACGCGCCCGAGCGACCGCCGACAACGTCACGAATTGAGCCGAGCATGTCTTTGAAAAAGTTGGAGCCCAAAATCGCTTCGCCGACCACGATATCCAGATATTCGCCGATTTCACGGCCTTGCACCGTCGGCGTTGTGGTTCTCAACATGGTTTTTCCTTTCTGTTCAACAGGTATGCGGACATAGTGCAGCAAAACCGCCTCACCCGCAAATGAAAAGCGCCCGATATCTGCAAATATCGGGCACTTTTGCATCATGGAGCCGTTCAGGCCGATACGTTCCACATCATCTTGGCGGCAATCACCAACAACAGGATACCGAACGCCAGCTTCAGCTTTTCCGGCGGCAATTTATGCGCAGCTTTGACGCCCAGCGGCGCAAACACAACCGTGGCCACGCTCAACACTGCTACCGCAGGCAGATACCAAAAGCCGAGCGCGCCTTCGGGCAGCCCCGGCGCATGCCAGCCCGAATACAGATAACCGACCGCACCGGCCACCGCAATCGGCCAGGCCAACGCCGCCGAAGTGCCCACTGCCCGAATCATCGGCACATTGCAATACAGCATATACGGCACCGACAAAGAGCCGCCGCCGATGCCGATCCAGCTTGAGAGCAGCCCAAACAGCCCGCCTGCCGAGCTCAAGCCCGCACGGCCGGGCAGGCAGCGCGAAGGCTTGGGTTTCACGTCCAGCAAGGTTTTGACCGCTACCAACACCACAAACACGATAAAGAAAATCTGCAAACCGCTCTTCGGAATATATTTCGACACCGCCGAGCCGAGCAACACACCCGCCACCATGCCCGGCGCCATGCCGCGCACAATCGACCAGTCGATTCCGCCCTTTTTATGCTGCGCCCACGCGCTGGAAAAAGTGGTAAACACCATAATCGCAAACGAAGAGCCCACCGCCAGATGCTGCGCGTGCTCAAGCGCACCCAAGCCTTGCAGCTGCAAAGCCCACAAAATCAACGGCACAATAATCATGCCGCCGCCGACACCGAGCAGCCCGGCCATAAATCCGGCAAAGCTGCCCACCAACAGCATCAGCAATATGACTTGCATATCCCACATGTTTTTCTTTCAGACGGCCTGACGGCGCTTTTTCAGCCATTTCCAGCCAAACATCACATAACCCGACAAACTGTAGCCCAGGAAAAACAGAAACAGTATCAACGACGGCTCAATCGCCACCACCAGCAACACCAACATCACCACAATCATGGCAAAGAAAGGCACTTTGCGGCGCATATTGATTTCTTTAAAACTCCAAAACGGCACTTGCGCCACCATCGACAAGCCCGCAAACAGCGTGATAAACAGGCAAATCCATTCCACCGCCGGAAAGCGCTCGTAGCTGTGGTTGACCCAAATCAGCCCCACAATCAGCGCCGCCGCCGTCGGGCTGGGAATGCCGATAAACCAGCGTTTGTCGATCTTGCCGATGAGCGTGTTGAACAAGGCCAGCCGCAAAGCCGCGCAGGCGCAATATACAAATGCCACCGAATAGCCGACCTTGCCAAACTGCCACAGCTGCCATTTATAGGCAATCAGCGCAGGCGCCACACCGAAACTCACCATATCGGCCAAGCTGTCGAGCTGCTCGCCGAAAGCGCTTTGGCTGTTGGTCCAGCGCGCCACGCGTCCGTCCATCCCATCGAGCAGCATCGCCACAAACACAGCAATTGCCGCCGTTTCATAGCGCCCGTGCATGGCTTGGGTGATGGCGAAAAAAGCGCAGAAAAGCGCCGCAATCGTAAACGCATTCGGCAGCAGGTAAATGCTGTTTTGGCGTAATGAAGGCCGGTTGCCCGGCAGCGGATTTTGCGGTGTATCCATATTTTTCCTGTTTGCCCGCCGATGTTTCAGACGGCCTTATGAATATTATGCTGCCGATTATACCGCATATCCACCCTTAAAAAGCCTTATTCAGCTCGATAAACGAACGGGTTTTGCCGTGGCTGTCAAACGCATCATTGCTGTGGGTGCGCTAACGGTCAGACGCGGTTCTAATCTTTTACCGATACCGCCCCGCTTTCAGACGGCTTCAATGGTGTGCACATATAGCGGATTCGGTTGAATCAAGACAAGGCGGGACAGATTTACTGGGTGCTTCAACACCTTAGTAAATCGTTCTCTTTGAGTGTAGCCGCAGACAGTACACCTAAGTACGGCAAGGCGAGCCAACGCCGTATCGGTTCAACCTAATCCACTATAAAAAAAGCAGGCCGCGCGGCCTGCTTCGTTGCGTGCAACATACTCTCTATCAATACATGCCTTCACGCTCCTCGCGCATGCTGATGTAGATGTTTTTCACTTGGGTGTAGGCTGCCAGCATCATTTTGTGGTTTTCACGACCGATGCCAGAGGTTTTGTAGCCGCCGAACGGCGCGCCTGCGGGCAAGCGGTTGTAGCAGTTCACCCACATGCGGCCGGTTTCCACCGCTTTGGCCACGCGCAGGGCGCGGTTGATGTTGAGCGTCCACACCGCACCGCCGAGGCCGTATTCGCTGTCGTTGGCCATCGCAATCACTTCTTCTTCGGTTTTGAACTTAATCACAGTCGCCACCGGGCCGAAGATTTCTTCCTGCGCGATGCGGTCGTCGTTGCTTTGCGCCGCAATCAGCGTCGGCTCGAAAAATTCGCCTTTGCCCAAATCGCCGCTGTCGGCACGTTTGCCGCCGGTGATGATGCGCGCGCCTTCCTGCTCACCGATTTTCACATATTTGGTGATGGTGTCCATCTGGCCGGCATTCACTTGCGCGCCCATTTGGGTGTCGTCTTCCCACGGCAGGCCGACTTTCACTTTTTTGAATTCTTCGGCCAGCGCGGCAACGAATTTATCGTAAATGCCTTCTTGCACGAAAATGCGCGAACCGGCGCAACACACTTGGCCTTGGTTGAACAAAATGCCTTTTTGCGCGCCTTCGAGGGCTTTGTCGAACGGCATATCATCGAAGAAAATGTTGGCCGATTTGCCGCCCAATTCGAGGGTGGCGGGAATCAGCATTTCGGCGGCGGCGATGCCGACATGGCGGCCGATTTCGGTCGATCCGGTGAAGGCCAGTTTACTGAAACCTTTATGGTGCAGCATGTATTCGCCGGATTTGGAGCCGCGGCCGGTAATCACGTTCAGCACACCTTTGGGCAGCAGATGGTTGATTTTTTGGGCAAACGACAACAGGCTCAGCGAAGTGCTGGATGAGGGGTGAATCACCACGGTGCAGCCTGCGGCCAGCGCGGGGGCGATTTTCCAAGCAGCCATCAGGAAGGGGAAGTTCCACGGAATAATCTGGCCGACCACGCCGATGGGCTCGCGTAACACGATGGAAATGTCTTCATTGTAGATTTCGTTGACGCTGCCCTCTTCGGCCAGAATCACACCGGCGAAATAGCGGAAATGTTCTGCGCCGAGCGGAATATCGGCGGCGCGGGTTTCGCGGATGGGTTTGCCGTTGTCGAGCGTTTCCTGCAAAGCCAGCTCTTCGGCGTGCTCTTCAATCACATCGGCGATTTTGTTGAGAATGGCGCTGCGCTCATATACGGTGGTGTGGCGCCAGGTTTTGAACGCTTCCTGCGCGGCGGCCACGGCGGCATCAACGTCTTCGTTGGTGGCATCGATAAAGGTGGCCAGCGGCTCGTTGTTGGAAGGATTATGGGAAGTGAGCGTTTCGCCCTTGGTGCCGTTGGTCCATTCGCCGTTAATCAGCAGGCCGTAGGCTTTGTCGAATACATTTAAATTTTTTGCCATGATGCTTTTCTCCTTAATATTACATGTGTGAACGTACTACTCGGATGTTGAAGCATGCAGGAATGATGCCCTGCAAAAGTCGTTTCAGCTTAGACCGATTCGGCGGGGATTTCAAGATGGACGGCAGAGATATTTTATTACAGCGCCTGTTTTTACTGCGTTTGCCGCCGTGGGAAAAGGCCATCCAAAATGAGAGAAAGTATTTAAAATTCAATCGACTATTTGCTTTAATCTTTCTATTCTCTGATTTAGAGAGATTCAAAAAATATATAAAC
>CAYVIS010000132.1:0-5860 GCA_964451565.1 uncultured Neisseria sp. | reverse complement strand
ACGATTTGGTCGATGATGCCGTTGGGGCGGTAGGCGGTGTCGGCGATGCCGTCGCCGTTGAGGTCGAAAGCGCTGTTGTCGCTCCAATAATTGCCGCGCTGCCCGTCGCTCCATTCGATATAGCGGGTGCCCACATATTTCACTTGGCTTTGGTTATTGATAAAAGCATTGTTGAAAATGCGGTTGCCCTCGGCCGCGGCGGTGAAATGAATGCCCATTTCGCAGTTTTCAAAATGGTTGCCGCTGATGGTGTTGTGGTTGGCATTATAGATAAACACGCATTTTTCGGCTTTGTCTATCACATTGCCGGTGATGCTCGAATGGTTGGCATAATTGAGCATCAGGCCTTGGTCACGGCTGTTGAGGGCGATATTGTCGGCCACTTTCAAGCGCTCGGAAAACATAATCGCATAGCCGATGTTGTTGCCGTCTGAAACATTGCCGCTCACTTCGCTGTCGTTGGTATACATATAGTGCACGGCATAGCGCAGGCGGGTGAAGCGGTTGTTTCGATAAAGATTGCGGGTGCTGGTGTTGGAAAAAATGCCGTCACGGCCTTCGGAAATGTCGTTATCCGTCACTTGCGCACCGGGCGCGTTCCACACGGTTACGCCGTTGCCGCGCTCATTCACGCGCAGCTTGGCATCGCCCACGATGCGGTTGCCGCTCACGCGCGAATCGGCCGCGCCGTGGATATACACGCCCACGGAATTTTCCAGAATCTGATTGTTTGCCACTTGCGCGCGCAGGGCGGTTTGGGCGAGAAACACGCCCGCATCCATGGCCGGCAGGCTCAAGCCCGAGCGGGTGATGGTGAGGCGGCGCAAAACCACATCGGGCGCGCTCACTTCAATGGTGCGCCCCGTGCGCGTGCCCTCGATTTTGGCAACACCGCCTTCGGGGCCTTCGATGGTGAGCGGCTTATCAACGATGATCTGCCCCCGATACTGACCCGCCGCCAAGCGCAAAGTGTCGCCCGCATGTGCGCGTGCAATCGCTTGCTGCAAATCGCTGCCTGCGGCCACATCAATCGCGGCGGCATAAGCGCTTTGCATGCCGGCAAAGCAGCCGGCCAAACACAAGGCTTTTTTCAGGTGCGTAAACATATTTAAGTGTGGTGTTTCTGTGTGGATCATCCCGATTCAAAAAAATAGGCTTACTGCATTTTTCTGCCCGTCAAACTTACTTTTTTGAATGGGGATAAATCATTAATCAATTTTTTATTATTTATTGGATATAAAGGCCGTCTGAAAGCTTTGCAGCGCTTTCAGACGGCCTATTCACTGCCCTAAGCCTTCACAATCATTTGGCCGCCCATTTCCATGTGCAGCGCGTGGCAGAACCATTGGCAATAAAACCAATGCACGCCCGGGCGGCTGGCGGTGAACGTTACCGAAGCGGTGGCCTGCGGGCCCACTTCCAGCGCGATGCCGTAGTTGTCGAGCGTGAAGCCGTGGGTGAGGTCTTCGATGGTTTCCATGTTGGTTACATACACGGTCACTTCGTCGCCCAGATTCACTTCAAACTGCGGCACGCTGAACACGGGCGCCACGGCGGTCATGTACACGCGCACTTTTTTGCCGTCGCGAATCACATTGGAAGCGCGTTCCAAAGTCACGCCGTCTTTGGCGGCCTGATCGACAGCATCCTGCCACATCCACGGGTCGTTGCGGTCCCAAGTTTGTTTCGGATGCACTTTGGAAGCCGCCACCAGCAGCATATCGTGCGGCTCGGCAAAGCTGGGGCCGTCGTGCACCAGCTTCATTTCGTCGCCGGAAATATCAATCAGCTGGTCGTTTTCAGGCTTGAGCGGGCCGACATTCAAGAAACGGTCTTTCGAGAATTTATTCAACGACACCAGCCATTTACCGTCGGCTTCTTTGGTTTCGCCCATGGTGGTGTGGTTGTGGCCGGGTTGGTAATGCACGTCGAGTTTCTGCACAATCGGATCGACCTTCTCGCCTGCGTAGGCTTTGATGGCTTTTTCGATGTCCCATTTCACCATTTGGCTGTCGATAAACAGCGTGGTGTAGGCAAAACCGCGGCCGTCGAATGCGGTGTGCAACGGGCCGAGACCCAATTGCGGCTCAGCCACCACCACATCGCGCTCTTTGATTTTGCCGGCAAACAAATCATCCAGTTTGCGCACATCCAGCACGGTTACGGTCGGCGACAATTTGCCGTTGAGCATGATGTAGTTGCCGTCGGGCGAGGCATTACAGCCGTGCGGCGAGTTGGGCACGGGAATATAGCGGGTGTAGTTGGAATTGGCAGCGGCGCGGCCATCCAATACTTTCGCGCCGTTGATTTCTTTGAAGTCGCCGTTTTTGATGCCTTCTTCAATCGCCGCGATGTTAAACACCACCACCCAGTCTTGCTCGTTGGCCGAAGCGCCCTGCACATCCAGCGCGCGCTCGGAGTTGTAGCAGGTGGAGAACGAATATTTGCCTTGATAGTCGGCATCGCCGTTGTCCAAGTTGCCGTCTACCTGCACCTGCCAAGCCACTTCCATGGTTTCGCCGTCAACGGCAGTGTAAACCGCCCACCAGTCTTTATGGTCGGTTTTGCTGTCGCTTTCGAGAATCGGAATGATGTGTTCGCCGTTGGCAAATACATAGCCGGTTTTCGGATAACGCTGCGGACGCAGACCGTGCACACCCGATACGTTGGGGATTTCCACCACTTTATCGGTTTTCATCACGTCGCAACGGATACGCCCTACACGGTTGTTGGCTTTGTCTTGCACATAAATATAGCGGCCGTCGTAGGTTTGGTCGGTAAACGACATGTGCGGGTGGTGCAAGTCGCCGTTGGGCATGCAGCGCAGATGGTTGTCGGCCAAGAATTTACGGGTTTCCGGCGTGATGTTGCCATTGAGGATTTTCAGGCTCTCATTGGTACGACCCCAACCGGTGGCGCTGTCCATATTAAACACGGGAATCCGCATCAATTCACGCATAGAGGGCACGCCCAAAATACGCACTTCACCCGATTGGCCGCCTGAGTTGAAGGCATAATATTGGTCGAGCTCGCCGGGGCCGACATAATCGCTGTGGTCGCCGCCTGCTGATGCTGCAGAGGAGCCGGAAGTGCCGCTGGCGGCACCGCCCTCACCTTTGTTCGAACAGCCCGACAGACCCAACAAGCCCGCACCGGCGATGCCGGCACCGGAAGCAGCTGCCGTACCCAAAAACGAGCGGCGGCTCAAACCGGCTTGGTTTAATTTTTCGTCTGACATACAACTCTCCTTGATTAAATCGGTGTCGCGCCTGGGTTTTTATGGGTTCAGACGGCCTACCGTAACGGGTTAAACTGGTCTCGTAAATGAAATTCAAACCAGTACAGCGTTGTCTCGCCTTGCCGTACTACCTGTACTGTCTGCGGCTCTCCGCCTTGTCCTGATTTGAATTTCCTTCACGAATTACTTCCTTACTTATCCGGCTGCCTATTTGTTTTCAGACGGCCTTTTATCCACAAAATGAATCACCTGCTCCTGTTGCGCCTGTGCGCGGCGTTGCGCATCCAATTCGGCTTTGGCCGCAGCCTGTTTCTGCTTTTTCTTATTCACCTGCACCACATGCGGGCAATCGGTTTTATGGTGATAGAGCATTTGGCAGTGCAGGCATTGGATACATTCGTTGGGGTCGATGTCGCCCTCGGGATGAATCGCCTGCACCGGACAATCATGCGCACAGCGTTGGCAGGGATTGCCGCACATCTGATAACGGCGCAGCCAGTCAAACACGCGCAAACGGGCGGGAATCGCCAGCGCCGCGCCGAGCGGGCACAGATAGCGGCAATAGAAGCGCTCGATAAACAGCCCCGCCAGCAGCAACACCACCGCAAACGCCACAAACCACCATTCGCGGATAAATTTCAAAATAATCGCGGTTTTAAACGGCTCCACTTCCGACAGTTTTTCCGCCAAACCCAGCTCATACAGCGACACGCCGAACAACACCATGAAAATCACATATTTCAACGCAGCCAAGCGGGTATGCACGCCGTGCGGCACGGTAATCTGCTTCACGCCCAGCTTTTTGGCGATGCGGTTGAGCAGCTCCTGCAAAGAGCCGAACGGACACAGCCAGCCGCAAAACGCGCCCCTGTTCCAAAACAGAATCGAAATCGCGGTGGCGCACCACAAGATAAACACCAGCGGATCCATCAGGAAATATTCCCAGCTGAAACCGGTGCGTAAGGCCGTGGTGAAGGTGAGCACGTTCACCACCGACAATTGCGCCTGCGCATACCAGCCGATGTAAAACAGGCTGAACGTGAGGTAAACCAAGCGGAAACGGTCGTAGAATTTCGGGTATTTGGTGAGCGTGTCTTGGAAGAAAAACACCCCAACCAGAATCAGCAGCGACAAAGCCACCACGCCGATTTGCCAGCGCTTGCCCATCCAAATCTGTTTCCACAATTGCGAAGACGGCTCATCGGCATCTGCCACAGCAGCCGCACCCGCATCTGCTGCAGCGGCATTATCGGCAGCAGGCGGCGCAGCGCTGGCCACGACTACCGGCTCGCCGTCGGGGTCGTCAACGGTATAGGCTTGCGGCAATTGATAAGGCAGATCGGCGGTGGCAAACGCTTTTTCGTTCACGCTCAACACGCGCTGAATCATCAGTTGCAGGCGCCACGGCTCGGCAGCGTCAAACTTCACGTCTTCCGGCACGGTAAACAGCGCGATTTCCTTGAAATGCGGTGCGCCTTCAGCCGCAAACGCAGGCAAGCGCTGATGATTGAGGTCGGTAAAACGGAAGCTCTCATCGCCCTGCACCACTTCGATGCGGTCGAAAATACCACCTCGCACATAGCCCGAACCTTTAAACGAATAACGGCCTTCACCCGCCACCACCATCGCCTGTTGGCCGGGTTTCAGACGGCTTTGTAAATCGTTCCAACCCGCTTCGCCAAGCAGGCTTTTACCGATGGCAGGCTGGCTCACCAGCGCCACATACAGGTTCACAAAGGTATCGTCATCGGGGCCTTTTTCCGGATGCTCTGCCGCAGCCGCTTTGCCGCCCGCTTCAAATGCTTTGTTCACATCGGCCACGGTCATGTGCAAGCGGGCAATCGCGCCCTCGTCCAATAAGGCCTGCCACGACTGCACGTCGGCTTTTTCCATATTCACCAGACGGTGCGGACGGGTCTGCACTTGCGCAGCCGCAGCAGCAGGCGCGCTGCCCGCCGCATCGGCTGCCGGAGCCGCGCCCGCAGCCGCCGTGCCGATGCCGTATTGGTGCGACAAAGCGCGCACCGAGCGGTAGATGCTGTCGTTAATCACCATCAGCGTCACCGTAGCGCCGCTGATGATGTCGGCGGGTGCTTTATTATCGGCCAGCGGCGACTTGATCAAGTTCAAACCGACATAAGCCTGAATAAACGCATCCACTTTCGATTGCGGAATACCGATGAGCACAATCGGCTCGTGGTGTTCGACCAGCTTCGCGCCGGCAATCGTACCATCGTTGGCGATGCCCACCAAAATATCAATCGGCTTGCTCGAATAGCCGCGCGTGTTCACCACATCGGTGGTGACATACAGATAACCGAGCTGCTCGTCGCCCTTAAACACCCGCGCCACCATCGGCTTGCCCTCAGGCTCGCCCACGCGATCTGCATCTGGAAACACTTCCGCCAACGGCGTTTTCGCTATAAATTCAGGCAACCGCTCCGCCATCGCCTGCGGCACACAAACCAACAGCAATGTCAGCAACAGCAAAAGCGCAGCCGCCCGGCGTCTGCACCATTCCTCTATTTTCATCATTTGGCCGGACATGTTTCTGTTCCCGTTTTATCTCAAACCCGTTGCGCATTTAGGGGAATCCCATTTTCAGTCGATTAATATTTCTTC
>CAYVIS010000131.1:0-5896 GCA_964451565.1 uncultured Neisseria sp. | reverse complement strand
GGCCGTTTTGTTTGACGGTGGCTTCCAGGGCGCGGTTGAGCTCTTGGATGGAGGGGCTGTTGCCCAGTTTGTCGAGCGACAAGCCGGAAGCGGCCTGCATTTCGCTGTATTTGAGGGCGCGATCTACGGTGGAGAGCAGTTTTTGCAGGGCGATGGGCTTTTCGAGAAAGTCGAGCGCGCCGATTTTGGTGGCTTCAACAGCGGTGTCGATGCTGGCGTGGCCGCTCATCATCACTACAGGCATGTTGAGCTGGCCGTTTTTCGCCCATTCTTTCAGTAGGGTAATCCCGTCGCAGTCGGGCATCCAAATGTCGAGCAACACCATGGCCGGCCGGGTTTGGTGGCGGAGTTGGCGGGCTTCTTCGGCATTTTCGGCGAGGGTAACGGTATAGCCTTCGTCTTGAAGGATTTCCGACAAGAGGTCGCGGATGCCGATTTCATCGTCTACGATTAAAATATCACTGCTGCGCATAAGTTTCTTCTACCAGTTCGGGTAAGGCGATTCTGATACACGCGCCGCCGTTTGCGGGATTGCTCACGCTGATACGGCCGCCGTGCTCTTCAATAATTTTTTTCACCACCGGCAAGCCCAAGCCGGTGCCGGTGGGTTTGTCGGTAATATAGGGCTCAAAAGCGTGGTGCAGCATTTCTTTGCTGAAACTTTTGCCGTTATTGGTTACGGTGAGAATGGCATGGTGTTTGTCATCCTGCCGTGTTTCGATATGAACGTGTGGTGATGTGTCGTCTTCTGCGGCTTCGGCTGCATTTTTAAAAATATTGTGCAATACCTGACGCATGGCACCGGTATCGGCAGCTATCCACAACGCTATATTACTTAAATTAGCTGAAAAAGGACATGTACTGCCTTCATATAGCAACAAAACCTCTTCGATAATCTGGTTTAAATCGTGTTTTTCGAATTTCAATGAGGGCGCGCGGGCATAATTGCGGAAGGCTTCGACCATTTCTTTCAGCGCCGCGACCTGTTTCACGATGGTATCGGTGGAGCGTGCGAGGATTTGGGCATCCTGCTCGTTCAGTTTGCCTTGCAATTTCCATGCCAATCTTTCGGCGGAAAGCTGGATGGGGGTGAGCGGGTTGCGGATTTCGTGCGCCAGCCGTTTGGCTACTTCGCCCCAGGCAGCTTCTTTTTGGGCACGGACCAGCATGGTGATGTCGTCGAATATCATTACCAGGCCGTTGCCGTTGTCGTCGGGCAGGGTGGTGGCTTTGGCCAGCAGAATGCGGGCATCGTCGGGGGCGGCGTAGCTGAGTTCTACCGGTTTGCCGGTCACGGCGGTGTCGACAATAGCGGCAAAGGTTTCGGCTAAAATGGATTGTTGCGGCGATTGTTGCGCCCAGTCGTACCAGCTGCTGCCCAGCAGGTGCGCCAGCGGGATGCCGAGGATGTCTTCGGCGCTGTGGTTGTAGGTTTTCAGACGGCCTGTGTCATCGACGGTTATCACGCCGGTGGTCAGGCTTTCCAATACGCATTCGAGATAGTGGCGGGCGGCTTCCTGTTGCAGGCGGTTGTGCTCGCTGGCGTCTTGAGCGATGGCGAGCTGCTCGGTCATGTGGTTGAACAGGTGGGTGAGTCGGCCCAATTCGTCGTTGCGGAAAATCGGCCGCCGTTGTGAAAAGTCGCCTTGCGCCACGGCGCGCGCACCTTCGGCCAGCGACAGAATCGGTTCGACAAAACGGCGGGCGAAATAGAGCGCCAATACCAGAGCCAGCATAATGGCCAACAGGGTGGCGACCAAAAGCGTGACCAGAAAGAAGGTCTGCAGGCCTTGTTTGGCGTAGCTCAGCTCGGCATATTTGGCGCGGGCGGCTTCAATCAAGGTGGCGTCTTTAGCGACATTAGCGGGAATGGGTTGGCGGAAAAACAGCGCGTAAGTGTGGTTTTGAATGTCGTTGAGATAAAGCCAGCCTTGGGCATAGAGGGTGTTGTTGAGGCTTTCGATGCTGCGGGCGGAGCCGGATTGGTGAATCAGCTCGCGGGTGGCCTGGTCGAGCGCGGGCTCGGGCAGGCTGTAGGGGTTGCGTTCGGCTTCGATGCGGTTGGTGTTGATGTTGTAGATGGCCAGTTGGCTGAATTCGGCGGCGGCTTCGGATTGGCGCAGGGTGTTGCCGAGGTTGTCGCCGAGTGAGGCGGCGCCGATAAGTTCGATTTGCACCGGCGTGGCTTTGCGCACACTGTTGTCGAGCGCCAGATTGATGGCGGATTTACTCAGGTTGAGACTGCGCTCCAGCGCTTCTTGGGTGTCGTTGCCGAACCATGAATTAATGCTGTTGGAAATAAATTGTGCCGACACGCCGAAGAGAAACAGCCCCGGCAACACGGCCACCAGCGTAAACATGCCGCCCAAGCGGCGGGCGATTTGGGAGCCGAAAATGCCGCGGCGGCTGTCGCGCATCAGCAGCCATACATAGCGCAGCAACACCATCAGCAACACGCCAATCAATACTGAGCTGGCGGCGATAATCCACCAGAAATAGTCGGCCAGTTTACTGGCGTTGCCGGTGGCGACGGTGAGGGTGTAGAGGGAAATGACGGCGAGGATACCGGCCAGAAGGAGGAAGCGCCGCATGGGTTAATCCTGTGTGACGCTTAAGGCTTTCCAGCCCGAATCGAGCTGCCAGCTGCGTGAGGTTAAGGCGTTGATTTGAAATGGCTTGGGAAGCTGAGAAGTGCTCAACAGCAGCCGGATTTCCGCTTTGGTGTCTGCGGCGCCCACGCCACTGAGTGCGCCCGAATCGAGTACACGCCAGTTGGCAATCGCGCCGATGCCGCGCAGGGCGGTATCTAATGAATTGTATTCGGTGGAAAATGTGCCCACGGTAACGCGGTAGCGGTTGGTGAGCGGGTGGTAGGAGAGTTTGTATTGCACCGAATTGCTGCCGCCGACAATCTGGCTGAGACGAAAGCGGTAGGCGGGCAGGGTGGGGGCGGAGAGCTGGTAGCTCAGGGTGAAATTAAGCGGCACGCCCTGCGTGAGCGCTTGTTTGAGCTGGTCGGGCAGCTCGGTTTTGAAGCGGCTGCTGATGAGCAGCTGCCCCGAATCGGTGAGCTTGGCTTGCGCACGGGTCGCACTGATGCCTTCTGCGGCCGTCTGAAACGAAACGGCCAGCAGAATGGCTAGGGCAAACAGTTTACTGCTTTTGAATAAGCGCGTAATAAAAGCCATCTTGGTGTTTGTTGGGAAGCAGCACATGCGATTCGAGCAGCTCGGCATCGGCATGGCGGGTTAAAAATTTATCCAGTTGCTGCGCGTTTTCTTCTTCGAAAATCGAGCAGGTGGCCAGTAACATTCTGCCGTTTTTTGTCAGGGTTTGCCACAGCGCGTCCAACAGGGCTTCTTGTTGGCGGGCGGTTTTGGCCGCATCGTCGGGGCGGCGCAGCCATTTGATGTCGGGATTGCGGCGCACCACGCCTGAGGCGGTACAGGGTATGTCGGCGAGAATGGCGTCAAACGGTTTGCCATCATACCACGCCGACAAATCTTGTGCGTCGGCGCAGGCCAAAGTGGCCGTCTGAAAGCCCAAACGGTCGAGATTGCTCTGCACGCGCAGCAAACGATTATTGTCGATGTCGAGCGCGGTCACATGGCAGTCGGCCAGCTCCAGCAGGTGGCCGGTTTTGCCGCCGGGCGCGGCACAGGCATCGAGAATGCGTTCGCCGTTTTGCGGTTGGAGCAGATAGGCGGCTTGTTGCGCGCCGAAATCCTGCACCGATACGAGGCCGTCTGAAAAGCCCGGCAGTTGGGCTACGGGCAGCGGCTCGGCCAGCTGCACGGCATAATCGTCGAGCGCTTTGGCGGCGATACCGGCTTCGGTGAGCGCGGCCAGATAGCTTTCGGCGTTGCCGTGGCGGCGGTTGACGCGCAGGGTCATCGGCGGGTGTTGCTGCAGCGCGGTGAGGATGTTGTGCCAATATTTGGGATAGTGGTCGCGCAGGTAGGCAATCCACCAGGCGGGCAGGTTGTGTTTGGCGGTATCGTCTTTTTTGCAGGCAAAAGCCAGCTGCTCGCGCTCGTGCAGGAAGCGGCGCAGGATGGCGTTGGCAAACGAGCGGAACTGGCCTTTGCCGATTTTGGCGATGCTCTCCACTGCTTCGTTGACCACCGCGTGCGGCGCGTTGCGGGTGTGGTGCAGCTGATACATGGCCGCCAGCAGCAGGCTTTCCAATTGCAGATTGGTGATGGGTTTGTTGAGCAGCTGCGCCAGCATAAAGCGCAGGCTGCCGCCGTAACGCTGCACGCCGTAGGCGATGTCTTGCAGCGCGCCGTTTTCCTGTGCGCTCAAATCGGGATGGGCGGCGCGGATGTCGGCCAGCGTGTCTTGCAGGTTGCGGCCTTCGGCGACGGCGGCGATGCTTTGGGCGGCCAGTTGTTGGGCGCGTGCCATGCTCATAGATTGCTTGCTTTCTTTGATGTTGGTTTGGGTTTCAGACGGCCTTTATGGTGTTAATCAGGCCGTCTGAAAGATTAGCAGATGTGGCTTGCTGGGTTTACAGCAGCGTGCCCGCGTCAATCGTGCGCCCTGCGGTGAAGGCGGCGATGGTCATGCGTTTGCTGCCGGCGGGTTGCAGCTCGGTAATGTTCAGCGCGTGTTCGCCGCAGGCAATGATGAGGCCGTCTGAAGTGCAGGCCAATACTTCGCCTGCTTGGCCGCTTTGCGCCACCACTTCGGCGCGCCAGATTTTCAGCGGTTTGCCTTGGTGTTCGGTCCAAGCGGCGGGCACGGGGTTGAAGGCGCGGATTTTGCGTTCGATGACGGCGGCGGGTTCGTGCCAGTTGATTTTGGCTTCGTCTTTGCTAAGTTTTTGCGCGTAGGTGACGCCATCTTCGGGTTGGGCGGCGGCGTTCAGACGGCCTGTTTGCTGTAATTGTTGTAAGTCTGCAACAATGGCTTGTGCGCCCAATTCGGCCAGCGCGTCGTGCACTTCGTTGGCGGTGTCGGTGTTTTTAATGGAATAACGGTGTTCGCTGACCACGGCGCCGGTGTCGAGGCCGATGTCCATCTGCATGATGCAAACACCGGTTGCGGCATCACCGGCTTCGATGGCGCGCTGAATCGGGGCGGCGCCGCGCCAGCGCGGCAGCAGCGAGGCGTGGATGTTGAGGCAGCCGTGTTTGGGTGTGTCCAACACCGCTTGCGGCAGAATCAGGCCGTAGGCGGCCACCACCATCACATCGGCATTTTGTTCGCGCAGCAGGGCTTGTGCTTCTTCGTTGCGCAGCGAGGCGGGCTGGGCAACGGTTAAGCCCAATTCGAGCGCGGCCTGTTTGACCGGGCTGGCTTGCAGCTGCATGCCGCGGCCTTTGGGGCGGTCGGGCTGGGTGAGCACCAGCGGAATGTCGAAACCGGCGGCGGCGATGGTTTTGAGGGAGAGGGCGGCAAAGTCGGGCGTGCCTGCGAAGATGACTTTCATGTATTAGGCCGTCTGAAAAGGTTATAAATCGTGCTTGGCACGTTTTTTCAATTTGGTTTTGATGCGGTTTTGCTTGAGCGGAGACAGGTATTCGACGAATACTTTGCCCATCAGGTGATCGAGCTCGTGTTGGATGCAGATGGCGAGCAGGCCGTCGGCTTCGAGGGTGAATTTTTCGCCTTTGTCGTTGCTGGCTTCGACGGTCACGCGCTCGGCGCGGGTGACGGTGTCGTAGATGCCGGGCACGGAAAGGCAGCCTTCTTCGTAGGTGGTTTCGCCGTCTTTTTGGGTGATGACGGGGTTGATGAACACGCGCGGCTCGCTGTGGTCTTCGGTGAGATCCATCACCACCACGCGCTCGTGTACGTCCACTTGGGTGGCGGCCAAGCCGATGCCGTGTGAGGCATACATGGTTTCAAACATGTCGGCCACCAGCGTTTGAATGCGCTCGTCGATGTCGGC
>CAYVIS010000130.1:0-6002 GCA_964451565.1 uncultured Neisseria sp. | reverse complement strand
CACTTCGGTTTGCGCCACTTCGCGCACCAGCGTTTGAAGCTTGTTTAACACATTTCGTCCTTAACACTTGCTATTTCGGCGGGGAAAAGCCATATTACCATTTTCCAAGCCGAATATCCTAACCGCTTATGCCCCGTTTTTACGTTTCTGCCGAATTGCATTCCGGCTCGACCTTTGAGCTGCCCGACAATGTTGTACGCCATCTGAATGTGTTGCGGGTGAAATCCGATGAAGAAATTGTGCTGTTCAACGGCAATGGCCGCACCTACTCCGCCCGCTTGACCTTGCTGGAAAAGCGCCGGGCCGAAGCCGAAATCTTGTGTGAGAGGCCGTCTGAAAACGAATCACCGCTCAAAATCACCCTGATTCAAGCCGTATCCAGTGGCGAGCGCATGGATTTCACCCTGCAAAAAAGCGTTGAGCTGGGCGTGGCGGAAATTCGGCCGGTGTTGAGCGAACGCAGCATCGTGCGCCTGAGCGGCGAGCGAGCCGACAAACGGGTGGCACGCTGGCAGGAAATCGTGATATCGGCCTGCGAACAAAGCGGCAGAAACATAGTGCCGCAAGTGTTACCGATTGTTTCCTACCGCGATGCGCTGGCGGCTTTACCCGCCGCCGATGCGCATCTGCTGATGAGCCTCAACCGCGCACAAAGCCTGAAAAACATTGCCGCCGCGCCGAAAAACATCACCTTTATGGTCGGCCCGGAAGGCGGTTGGACGGAAAGCGAAGAAGCACAGGCGTTTGCCACCGGCTTCCAATCCGTCACCCTCGGCCCGCGTGTGTTGCGTACGGAAACGGCTTCGCTGGCGGCGATTGCGGCAATGCAAACGCTGTGGGGCGATTTTGTTTGAATCCGTTCAGTAAGCCGTCTGAACCCATCAGGCGGTATGATTTCCTGTTTTGAAACGTTTGCTGCGGCATGCCATCAGCGGCGTTTTATCTGACTTTTACCCCATTTCGCAAACCCATCTCAGCCCCGCGCATCTACATCTCAATATACAATTAACAAGAATCATTACTATTCTTAAATTCTGCTACAATACCTTGCCTTTATTATTGTCACGGAGCATCATCATGGCCGCCAAACCCTTGTTTACCAGCCTTTGCATCACTTTTTCCCTCTTCGCCACCCAGCCCGCCGCCGCAGACATCGTGTGGGAAGAGCAAACGGTGAAAACGGCTGCTGTGCCGCAAAAAGTCGCCGTATATGATTTGGCGGCGTTGGATATTCTGAACACGCTCGGCGTGCCCGCCGCCATCGTGCCGGATGCTTCTTTCCCGGTCACACTGAAAAATTACACCAACAGCCGTGCCATAAAAGCCGGCACGCTGTTTGAGCCGGATACCGCCGTATTAGCCGCCCAAAAACCCGATTTGGTGATTATCGGCGGCCGCTCAAGCGCCGCCCGCGAGAAGCTCGGCAGCCTGCCGATTCTTGACCTCAGCCCCGATACCGCAAACTACATGGCCGATTTACAGGCACGCAGCCGCCTTTTGGGCGATGTATTCGGCAAACGCCGAGCCGCCGATGCCGCATTGCAACGCATCGCCGCCAAACAAGCCAAACTAAAAGCACAAACCCGCGGCAAAACTGCGCTGATGCTGTTTACCAACAAAGGGAATTTCATGCCGCATGCCGAAGGCGAACGCTTTGGCTTCGTTTATGATTTAGCCGGACTTACCCCGGTATTGCCCGCCATTGAAGCCCGCGCTCCGGGCCAGGCCGCGCCGCAACGCCCCGCACCCGATTCTGCCGAAGCCAAAGCAGCCAAAGCCAAAGCCGATGCACGCCTGCAAAATGCAATCGACCAACAACCGGATTATCTGATTGTGCTCGACCGCGGTGCCGTGCCCGACGGCAAATACACCGCATTGGCGCAAATCCGCGAAAACCCGATTGTCAGCAAAGCCAAAGGCAAAGTGATTCTGGTGGATGCCAATGCCTGGTACCTTACCGGCGCCGGCTTGGCCAATACTGAGCTGATGTTGGACGAATTGATAAAAAGCACGCAATAGCCGCACCATCGAATTCATACAAATAAAGCCGTCTGATTTTTTCAGACGGCTTTATTCATCAGCTGCTTTTATGATGACACAGCCGTTTTATCCAAACGATACGACACAAACCAAATCGCCAAGCCGCCCAACGCCAACGCGCTGCCGACCAAGCCGGTGGAGGTCCAGCCGAAGCCCGCTTTAATCGCTAAACCGCCGAGAAACGGCCCCAACGCATTGGCGGCGTTAAAAGCACTGTTGTTGAGCGCCCCGGCCATGGTTTGCGCGGTGGGCGCAACGTCCATCAGCCGCACCTGCATCAGCGTGCCGATGGCGCCGCCGACACCGATTAAAGTCACCAACAGCGAAATCGTCCAAATATTGTGCGCCGCCAGCGGAAACAGCGCCAGCGTCACCATGCTCCACAGCAGCAAACCCGCGATACACGGCATCAGGCGTTTACCGACCGCAAAGCGCGGCACAATCAGATTGCCCAGCGTCATGCCGACACCAAACAGCGCCAACACCAGCGGCACCACTTTTTCCGACACCTGCGTCACCTCCATCAGCGTCGAAGCCATATAGGTGTAAATCGCAAACATGCCGCCAAAGCCGATGGCTCCGGTGAACAGCGTCAACCACACCTGCTTGTTGGTGAGCGCCTTCAGCTCGCGCACCGCGCTGGAATCGCCGCCCTGCATGGCGCTTTTGGGCAGAAACAACCCCACGCACACCGTAGTGGCCGCCGCCAGCAGCGCCACAATTGCAAAACAGGCACGCCAGCCGATGGCCTGCCCGATCCAACTGATTACCGGCACGCCGATGGTGCAGGCCACGGTCAAACCCACCATCATCATGCCCACCGCCTGCGCCCGTTTGGCAGGCGACACCAGCGATGCCGCCACCAACGCGCCGACGCTGAAATACGCGCCGTGCGGCAAGCCGCTGAGAAAACGCCACAACAGCAGCGAGCCGTAATTTTCCGCCAGCGCCGTCGCCACATGGCCGAGCGCAAACACGCCCATCAACAGCAGCAACAACGTGCGACGCGGCACCCGCGCCGCCAACACCGCAATCGTCGGCGCACCCACTACCACGCCGAGCGCATAGGCGCTGATTAAATGGCCGGCGGTCGGCTCGCTGATGCCCAACCCGGCAGCAATATAGGGAATCAGGCTCATGGTGGCAAATTCGGTGGTGCCGATGGCAAAGCCGCCGAGCGCCAGTGCAAACAGCAGCAGGCGCGGATGGGGAACGGTATGTGTCATGATTTTTTCTGGGGTAAGCGTATAAACAGGAAAACGGCTGCGCAGCGGCAGCCGTAAAATAATGGTTAGCATTATAACAAACTGAATTGATTAATAAAAGGCCGTCTGAAAACTACATCGGGTTTCAGACGGCCTCAGCGGATATTGTGCGTTTGTTGACAGCGGCCAAACGGCTTAAACAGGCGCAGCCGTCTGCATTCGCAACAGCTTGCTCAAACCCGTAGCGTGGGCTTTGCTCATAAAAATCACAGCGGCTTTCAGACGGCCAGATAACCCTTTCGTCGCTCCTGCGCAGGCAGGAGCCCAGACTGAAGCGCCGCTTCAGTTGTCAGCCAAGCAGCAGCAATTAAATGAAACTCTGTCATTGTTTGATTTCTTGAAGAATGTTTATCTTCATCAAAGCGGCAGACAAGCAAAGCTTTGCTTTGCCCTAGGCTCCTGCCTGCGCAGGAGCGACGGGTATCTTTTTTGCAAAAGCCCCGACCTCACAATATTTTTGCGTTTGCTGACAGCAGCCAACCAAAGGCCGTCTGAAACCCGATAAGGTTTTCAGACGGCCTCGAATACCCATAAAACTTACGCGCCAAATACTTTCAAGCGTTTTTCCAGCGGTTCGAATGTTTTTTCTCCGGCAGGCGCTTCGATGCCGCCGAATACCATTTGTGCACGCAAAGTCCAAGAAGCGGGGATATCCCATTCTTTGGCCACGGCGTTATCGACAAGCGGATTGTAGTGTTGCAGGTTGGCACCGATACCGGCTTCGGCCAGCGTGGTCCAAATCGCATATTGGTGCATGGCATTACTGTGCTCGGCCCATACCGGGAAATTATCGGCATAAGTCGGAAACTGTGCCTGCAGGCCTTTTACTACATCTTGGTCTTCAAAAAACAATACCGAGCCGGCAGCGGCTTTAAACATCGCCAGTTTTTGCGCAGTCGGCTCAAAACTTTCGGCCGGCACGATGGCGCGCAATGCATCTTCGGCAAACTGCCATAATTTTTCATGCTCGGCACCAAACAATACCACCACGCGGGTAGATTGCGAGTTGAACGAAGAAGGTGTGTGCAACACGGCATGTTCTACAATTTTCACCACTTCGGCGGCCGGCAGCGGCAGGTTTTTATTCAATGCGTAAATGGTACGGCGGGTTTGCGCGGTTTGTTGAACATCTTGATAAGCCATTTTTATTTCCTTTGATTAAGGGTTAAATAGATACATGAAGCATACGGCGCTCGGGCACAGCGGCCATTATATCGCCACCTGCCCGAAATGCTGATATTTAGTCTGCTTTGTTGAATTTATTGTCCAAAGCCCAAGCACCGCCGCCTGCCGCAGCAATGTAGATAAAGATAAAGCTGAACAAGGCTGCCGCTTCACCGCCGTTTAAAAACGGCACCAACGCATGGCCGCCTGAAGCATGCGCCATAAAATACGCTACCGCCATCTGACCCGACAAAAGAAATGCCACCGGACGGGTAAACAGGCCGAGCAACAACAGCAGGCCGCCGAAGAATTCCAAAATACCGGCAAAGCCATACAGCGAGAAAATCTGCAAGCCGTCAAACATTTCTGCATGCGGCATGCCAAACAGCTTGGCCGAGCCGTGCAGCATAAACATATAAGCGGCGGCAATACGCAATACCGACAGCAGCATGGGTTGGAAACGGGTTAAAAAGTTCATGATGATTCCTGACTTGAAGTATGTGTGTTCGTTTTTCGATGTTGCGCAGTATAGCCATCTCTTATCAATCAATATATACTGTTTTTATTGAAACAATATTTCTTACTAAGAAAACATGGATACCCTGCTCAGCCTGAAAGTGTTCCGTGAAGTGGTGCAGCAAGGCAGCTTCACCCGCGCCGCCGACAAACTCGACATCTCCACCGCCATGGCCAGCAAACATGTGAGCCATCTGGAAAACAGCGTCAAAGCCAAGCTGCTGCACCGCAACAGCCGCAACCTCCACCTCACCGAAGCGGGCGAAGAATACTACCGCCAATGCAGCTACGCCCTCGAAACGCTCGAATCCGCCGCCGAACGCGCCGCCAGCGGCACCGACACGCCTCAGGGGCTGCTGCGCATCACCATGCCGCAATGGTTTGCCACCCCGCGCGTGGCCGGTTGGCTCGCCGAATACCGCCGCCGCTATCCCGAAGTAGCGCTCGAACTGGCGCTCGCCAACCGCAAAATCGACCTGATTGCCGACGGCTTCGATTTGGCGCTGCGCGTGTCCAACGAGCCGCATCCGTCGCTGATTGTGAAGCCGCTGGCCGACATCCGCTTCCTGCTCGTCGCCGCGCCCGACTACCTGCGCCGCCACGGCGTGCCTGCCACGCCGGCCGAAGCCGCGCAACATCAGGCCGTGTTGCCCTCCTACACCGACATGAGCCACGTTGCCTTCAGCCGCAACGGCCACACCGAAACGCTGGCGCTGCAAGCCGCCGTGCACAGCGACAACACCCTGATGTGCCGCAAAATGATTCAGGCCGGCTGCGGCATCGGCTACCTGCCCGAATGGACTGTATGCAACGATTTGCGCGAAGGCAAGCTGGTGCGGCTGCTGCCCGATTACCACATGCCGCCCATCAAACTTTACGCCGCTTATGTCGACCGCGCGTTTCTGAGCGCCAAAGTGCGCAGCTTTATTGATTTTTTGGTGGAAAAAACGCAGGAAACGGAATAATTATAGTGGATTAGATTTGAACCAGTACAGCGTTGGCTCGCCTTGCCGTACT
>CAYVIS010000129.1:0-6132 GCA_964451565.1 uncultured Neisseria sp. | reverse complement strand
ATGCCAAAACGACCGCTCGCAACACGCCAACAAAGCCGCCGCGATGGAAATGCTGCGCTCGAAGCTGTTTGAATTGGAAATGCGCAAACGCAACGAGGAAAAACAGGCGCTGGAAGAAGGCAAGAGCGATGTGGGTTGGGGCAGCCAAATCCGTTCGTATGTACTCGATTCCTCACGCATCAAAGACTTGCGCACCGGCTACGAAGTGGGCAACACCAAAGCGGTGCTCGACGGTGATTTGGACGGCTTTATCGAAGCCAGTTTGAAGCAGGGCGTGTAAGCGCTGTTGATTATGAGGCCGTCTGAAACAAGTTTTCAAACGGCCTTTTGTATCGTGTGCTTGGCTGGCAGCAGCGCACACACAGTCTCGCTTTCCGCTTTGGCAAAATTCATCTCAAACTGGCTTTTGAAATTGCGCACGTTGTATAGTGGATTAGATTTAAATCAGGACAAGGCGGGGAGCCGCAGACAGTATACCTAGTACGGCAAGGCGAGCCAACGCTGTACTGGTTCAAATCTAATCCACTATCATCGCTGTTGAGCACGCGGCGGGAGCCTGCATCACTTACGGGCTGATTGGGGCGGGCTTGGCTTTGCTGGCGCTCAACGGCATGGGGCGCGTGCGCAAGAAAAACGCTGCCTGACGGCCGCACCAAACGCTGTCGGCGCAGCAAGCGGATAACGCATTTTTACGCAATTGATTTTAAACGGTATTCATACAAGCCAACACAAGCACGTCACATGCTTTATAATTAATCCGTCACTCACAAACCGCTTGAAGCACATTACATGGATTCGATTATCGAGCTGCGCCATCTGAAGACCCTGCTGGCGCTGGAAGAAACCGGCAGCGTGTCGCTAGCGGCCAAGCGCGTGTTTCTCACCCAATCGGCGTTGTCGCACCAGATTCGTGCGCTGGAAAATTATTACGAAACGCCGCTGTTTGAGCGCAAGTCCAACCCGCTGCGCTTCACCCCCGCAGGCGAGCGGCTGCTGCAACTGGCGCGTGATTTGATGCCGCAGGTGGCCGCCGCCGAGCGCGATTTGGCGCAGATTATCGAAGGCGAGGCGGGCGAATTGCGGCTGGCGGTGGAATGCCATACCTGTTTCGACTGGCTGATGCCTGCAATGGGCGTGTTCCGCCCGTTGTGGCCGCAGGTGGAATTGGATATTGTGTCGGGCTTCCAAGCCGACCCCGTCGGCCTGCTGCTTACCCACCGCGCCGATTTGGCGATTGTTTCCGAAGCCGTGCCGCAGGCGGGCATTGCCTACCAACCGCTGTTTGCCTACGAAATGGTGGGCATTTGCGCCAAAGACCATCCGCTGGCCGATAAAGCCGTGTGGCAGCCCGAAGATTTTGCCGATGAAACGCTGATTACCTACCCTGTACCCGACGATATGCTCGACTTGCTGCGCAAAATCCTGTTGCCTGCAGGCGTCAACCCGCAGCGCCGCCACAGCGAGCTCACCATCGCCATCATCCAATTGGTGGCCAGCCGCCGCGGCATTGCCGCGCTGCCGTATTGGACGGTGATGCCGTATTTGGAAAAAGATTATGTGATTTCGCGCAAAATCACCGCCAAAGGCCTGCAAAGCGAACTTTACGCCGCCATGCGTGCGGAAGACACCGGCAAAAGCTATCTCGATAATTTCTGCCAAATCGTACGCGAACGCGGCTTTGCCGATTTGCCGGGTTTGAGCGTATTGGAAATGTGAGTTTGGTTTGCAAGCCATTCAAGGCCGTCTGAAAAGGCTTTTGCTGAGCCTGTCGAAGCATTCAGACGGCCCGTTTATCGGCTTCGGCTTCTGCGTCAACCGGCCACTTTGCCGGAATCGCCGTTTAGCTTTTTCTCCAGCGCCCGTTTAAACGCCTCTGCCAGCTTGTCGCACGCCAAGGCCTGTCCGATGGCTTCCACATCGATTTCGGTTTGCGACAACAAGCGGTTGAGCGTGAAAACCGGCCATTGCGGATAAGAGCGCTGTTGCAGCAACACCGCATCGCCCACGCCCACTTCGCCTTCTTCCACCACCCGCGCATACCAACCGGTCAGGCCGCTTTCAAACACCGTGTCCTGCATCTTTGCGTAGCCGCTGTTTTTCGACAAACGGCTGCACGGGCGGCGCGGTTGGGAAATTTCCAGCACGCAGCTGCCGATTCGATACACGTCGCCGATGCAGACGCTGCGTTCGTCCAGCCCCGACCAGACCAAATTCTCGCCGTACACCGCCTCACCGCCGCAATCAAACGAAGACTGCGTCAGCCGGTTGAGCGCTTCAAAACTGTCGGCAGCCATCATAAACACTGCCTTATCAACGCCGCCGTGATGGGCTTTCAAACCGACTTCGTTGCCCTCCGGCCCCAGCCGCGCAATCCGCACCCGCGCCAGCGGCTGCTTGCGGATGGCGGATTCGAAGCGGCTGCCGTCGGCAAAATCGAGCGTCTGCACGCGCCCGATTTTGATGTGCAATACTTGACCTTGTTCCAGTTGCATAACCTACTCCTGATGGTTATCGGAAAGACGGGGTTATTCTACGCTTTTTGTTGCAGCGACGGTAATTAGGTAACGACAGGCCGTCTGAATGCTTCGACAAGCTCAGCACGAGTGCTTTCAGACGGCCTATTGATGCTGGTTCTTGGCGGTACAACCGCGCACACCAAGCAAGCCTCAGGTTTGCTTTTTCGTCCCATCATCAACATCCTAAAACCGGCTGCCGGCAAAAAATCAAAAGGCCGTCTGAAAGCATACAAACAGCTTTCAGACGGCCTTTCATATCACCTATCGTTACTGGCGCACTTCGATATGACTGTTGTCGTGCAGCTCTTTCAGCAGCTCGGTGGTCGCCTGGTCGGTTTTCTGCTGGGCGATGTATTGGCGCACGGCGTTGCGTTGGCGCTCTTCGGGCGTGCCGGTATCGCGCACGTCAACCAGCTTGATCACGTGCCAACCGAACTGGCTGCGCACGGGTTGGCTGACTTGGCCGGGTTTGAGCTTGTGCACGGCTTCTTCAAACTGCGGCACCATCACGCCGTCGGCAAACCAGCCCAAATCACCGCCGTTGGCCGCGCTGCCGTCTTGCGAGTATTGGCGCGCCAGTGCGCCGAAATCGACGCCGGAGCGGGCTTGGTTGTAGATTTTGCGGATTTCGGCCTCGGCGGCTGCGGCGGCATTGGCACTGTCGGCTTTAATCAGGATGTGTTGTGCGTGGTATTGGCGCACCGGCTCGCCTTCGGGCAAAGTCACGCCTTGCTGCCGGGCGCTGGCGATAAAGGAATCGACTTCCTGATCGCTCACACGACTGTTTTGCATGATGGCCTGCTGCTGCACTTTCTGGCTGATGATGCTGTCGGCAATGTTGCGGCGCAGGGTGGCGCGGCTCATGCCGTCACGTGCGGCCTGAGCATACACGCCGGCGGCATTGGTTTTACGCGCTTGGGCGGTTTGCTCGATGGCAGCGTCGATTTCGGCATCGGTCGCGCCGATGTTGCGGCGTTTGCCCGCCTGTACAATCAGCGATTGGTTAATCAGCTGCGCCAACACCTGCTGGCGCAGCTCGGCATCGCTTACTTGGGTGCCTTTGGGCAGGCTGCGGCGGGCGGCGGCCACGCTCTGGTTCAGCTCGCTGTGGGTAATCACGTCGCCGTCGGCCACGGCGGCGATGCCGTCTACCATTTTGATGTCGGCAGCCTGGGCGGCGGACAGGGTGAAGCCGAGAGCGGCGGCAAGCATCAGGGATTTGAATTTCATGGTTTGACTACCTCGTTGGTTTTGCTGTAGCCCGGAATAGCCAGGCGCAGTTGTTCGAAGGGATTATTGCCGATATTGCTCAAGTCTTTCAATTGCAGATTGAAGAACACGGCGTTTTTGCTGTCTTTCAGGCTGGTGACGTAGCGTTGGGCGACGATGCTGGCGCTCCAGCAGCCGCAGTTGCTTTTGTATTCTACCCCGGCGAGCATTTCCAGCGGACGCTTCACGTTGAGGGCGTAATTGTAGCGCGCTACGGCGTAGATGTTGTTTTTAATCGGCCATTGGGCGGCCAAGTCGACTTGCTGCAGTTTGTCGTAGAAATAGTCGCCGTTGTCCTGCAGATAGATTTTTTCGTTGCGGCCGTATTTGTAGCGGGCGCTCAACACTTTGCCCGCTTCCGGATTGTAACGGATACCGGCGGCGAAGTTTTCAACGCGGCGCTGGTTTTCATTGTAGTGGATATCGGTGTCGATGCGCACGCTGTCGCTCACGTTGCCGTGGGCAAAGGCAATCCAGTCGGAACGGTTGCGCTGGTAGCGGCTGACGCTGCCATCGAGCAAGACATTATCGTTTTTGATGTAAAACTTCTGACCGATACCGGCACGGAACAGCTCGGCACCGGTGTTCGGGCTGAGGATGCGCGTTTGCACGGCGGTGGAAATGCTGTTGGCCGAATTGATGCGGTCGTTGCCCGAATAGAGGTTTTCGCGGAACAATTGCTCATAGCTGAAGCTGTTTTCGGAGCTGTCGAAATTGGGCAGGTCGTTTTGCGATTTGGTCGGGATGTAGTTGTAAAACAGGCGCGGTTCCAAAGTTTGGATATAGGCGTTGCCAAACAGATTGGTGCGTCGCTCGAAAGTCATGCCCGAGTCGATGTTGATAATCGGCAGCGTGCGGCTGGTATGGCGACCTGAAGCGCCGCCAAAGCTGTCGAGGTCGTAGTAAGTGGCGTGCACACCGATTTTCGGGCGGATGTAGCCCCATTGGTTGTGGAAATCCCATTTCACGCTCGGATAAGCCACCACGCGGCTGCCCGACTGTTTGTCGTCGTGCTCGAAGCGGGTGAATTGGCCGAACACATTCACCTGCGCATTGCCGATGGGCTTCTGCCAGCGGGTGGAGAAGCGCGGCATGATGGCATAAGGCTCGTCTTTGTAGCCGTTGCTGTTGGCCAGCGTTTGGTATTTCTGCACGGTGGCGTAGCTGTCGAGCGTGCCGCCGCCCAAGCGGGTGTGGTGGGTTAACCAGGCTTGGCGGTTGAGGTTGACGTTGCTGGCGATGTCGTTGCGGCCATAGAAATCGCGGTAGTAATCGTCGTCGGAAACTTGGTTGTAGTCGATGCCGCCGGAGAGCGAGGCGGTGAATTGCTGCTGGTGCTGCCATTTGGCATGATAGCGGTTGTTGTGTTCGCTGCGGCGGTCGTCGGGCATCCATTTGCCGTCAATCTGACCGGCGTAAGTCGGCTGCAGATAGCGGAATTGGCCGCCCAGCTGCACGCCGCGGCTGGTAATCACGCCGGGGGTGATGGTGGCATCGTAATTGGGCGCAAGGTTGAGGTAATACGGCGTTTCCACTTCCACGCCGTCTGAACCGATTTTCAAAGTCGGCACCAACAGGCCGCTTTTGCGGTTGCCGTTGAGCGGGAAATCCGCCCACGGCGTGTAAAGCACAGGCACGCCGCCAAACACCAGCGTGGCATCTTTGGCTACGCCGATGCCGGTGTTTTGGTCGGCTTCGATGCTTTTGGCTTTGATATACCAGCTCGCATCGCCCGGCTCGCAGGTGTTGAATTTGGTGTTGGTGAGTTTATAGCGGCCATTGCCCTGCATTTCGGCATGCTCGCTCACGCTTTGCAGGCGGCGGCCTTCTTGCTCGGAGGCCATGCGCGTGTTGGTGGTGGTGCCGGTGCCGTCGGCAAGGTTGTATTCGATTTTATCGCCGCTGACGGTGGTGCCGTTTTGATAGAGCGTAAAGGTGTTGCCCGCGGTGACAATTTCGCGGCCTTGGTCGTAATCCACCCATTCGGCATTGAGCACTTGATCGTTGCGCTCGATAATTACATCGCCCTCGGCACGCACGCGCACATTGGTTTGGCCTTCGATGCCGTCGGCGCTGATGCGGGTATAGTCGGCAGGCAGCGGCGCTTCGCCGCTGCGGCGGATTTCGGGCACGGCCTGCGCCGCCGCTTCATTTTTCAGCGTTTCGGGCGAGCATTTCAGGCAGGTGCTGCCGAGCGACAAATCATCGGCGGTTTGCGCCTGCGCCTGCGCGGCAAACGCCACGCCCAGCGCCAACACCAGCGGTTTTAATGAAAATAAACGAGCCAAAGTATCACCTTAAATCGGTTTTGCCAGTTAGAATAGCATTTATTTTAACCTGAAAACCA
>CAYVIS010000128.1:0-6133 GCA_964451565.1 uncultured Neisseria sp. | reverse complement strand
GCACGCGCTTCGATAGCGGCGTGCCAATGCAGCAGCTGGGCGGTGAGGGTGGACAGTATCTGCAGCAACGCCATATCGTCGTGCATGGTGCGTTCGCTCAAACGCAGGCGGTGGCAGGCCAATACACCCACGCATTCGCTGCCGGCAATAAGCGGCATGGCGATAAACGATACTTTTTCAGGCGGCAAATCGCTTTTATCTACTGCGCGGCCGAGAAAAAAGCGGTCTTGGCGGATATCTTGCACAATAATCGGATGACGCTGGGCAAACACTGTGCCGGTGATGCCTTCTCCGTTTAAATAGCGGCCGCGGGCTTTTTGAGCGGCAGTCAGGCCGTAGGCATAGCGGATGCTCAGACTTTTGCCGTCGGGCTCCGGCAAGATGATGCGGCCGCGGTTCAGCCCGAGCAATTCCGACATCAAATGCAACATGGTTTTAATCGCCGCATCGGGCGTGCCGCCTTTACCCACATTCTGCATCACTTGTTGCAACAGCAGGATTTCAAGCGCCCGCCAGTGGGATTCTTTTTTCTCTTTTTCCATGCGTATAGCCTTTTTAAGATGCGGTGTAACAAAGGCCGTCTGAAACGTTTGCCGGCTTTCAGACGGCCTGTTTATGGTTAAAACATTATCAACGCATTGCAAACATTATCAACAATGTTTGCGCTTTCAATATTTCAAATAATTGATTTATATCAAAAATACTATTTGGCACGCAAAATGCTTTAACTATTTTAACAACAATATTTCACCAATCTGTAAGGAGCATGCCATGAAAGGAAACCTTTTCCGCCCCTATGATGCCGAAAGCCGCCTGGGTTTGTGCCGCTGCGGCCTGCATCACGACTCATCCGCCTGCGATGCGGCGGCGGTTGAACCGCAGCAGCGTGCCGGAGATGAAGAAGCTTTGTCGCAAGATTTCATCGAAGCAGCCGCCGTACATGCGCTGTTTCCGCACGAGCCGACCCGACGCGCCTTCTTGAAAGCCGTGGGTGCAGGCACCGCTATGGCCGCCATCAGCAGCGTGTTGCCGCTGGAAAGCCTGCAGGCGATGGCGGCTGAAACCAAAACCGCCGGCAATTTGGAAAAGAAAAACCTCAATATCGGTTTTATTCCGATTACTTGCGCCACGCCGCTGATTATGGCCGACCCGATGGGTTTTTATGCCAAACAAGGGCTGAACGTTACCCTCAATAAAGTGGCCGGCTGGGCGCTGGTGCGCGACCGTATGCTCAACCGCGAGCTGGATGCCAGCCATTTTCTGGCGCCGATGCCGCTGGCCATCAGCATGGGCTTGGGCTCGGCGCCGCAAAACATGGAAGTGGCTTCGATTCAGAACATCAACGGCCAGGCGCTCACCATGTCGCTCAAGCACATCAACAACCGCAATCCGAAAAACTGGAAAGGCATGGTGTTTGCCATTCCTTTCGAGCATTCGATGCACAATTACCTCTTGCGCTATTTTCTGGCCGAGCACGGCCTCGACCCCGACCGCGACGTGCAGCTGCGCCTCACTTCGCCCGCCGACATGATTGCCAATCTGCGTGCAGGCAATATCGACGGCTTTTTCGGCCCCGAACCGTTTAACCAACGCGCCGTGTTCGACAAAGTGGGCTACATCCACACGCTCTCGCGCAATATCTGGAACGGGCATCCCTGCTGCGCATTCGGCACGTCGCAAGCTTTTATCGAGCAGAACCCGAACACCTTCCTCGCGCTTTACCGCGCTATTTTGAGCGCCACGGCAGCGGCCAACCAAAAAGAAAACCGCCGCGAAATCGCGCGTGCCATTTCCGGCCCCAACTACCTCAACCAACCCGAAATCGTGGTGCGCCAAGTGTTGACCGGCCGCTTCGCCGACGGCGCGGGCAAGGTGCAGGATTACCCCGACCGCACCGGCTTCGATGCTTTGCCGTGGTATTCGTTTGCCGTGTGGATGCTCACGCAGATGAAGCGTTGGGGCTATGTGAAAGGCAATGTCGACTACCGCCAGCTGGCCGAAAAAGTCTTCATGCTTACCGATGCCCAAAAACAGATGCGCGAATTGGGGCAGAGCGTGCCCGAGCGCAATGCCTACGCCGGCTTCAATGTGATGGGTAAAGCTTTCGACCCGAGCCGCCCCGATGCTTATATCAACAGCTTTGCCATCAAGCGCTAGCTGCCGCGTTAGAGGCCGTCTGAATACAAACACACCACTTTGCAGAGGATATCCGCATGAAAAAAAACGCTTCCCCTTATGCCGCGCCGCTGTTGTCGCTGATGCTGTTGCTTGGCGTGATTCTGATTTGGTATGCCGCCACGCTGCCGCCGCCCGCCCCCGTTTATACCCCCGAGCAGCGCGAATATGCCATATTGATGGGCGATCTGCCCGAAGACGGCAGCGATGTCGTGCCGCAAGCCAAGCCCTCCGATTTTCCCACGCCCGCCGCATTTGCCAAACTCAGCTGGGATCATTTATCCCACCCGTTTTATGACAACGGCCCCAACGACAAAGGCATCGGCATCCAACTGGGCTACTCGCTGCTGCGCGTGTTGGCCGGCTATATCTTGGCGGTGATCGTTGCCGTGCCGCTGGGCTACCTCATCGGCATGTCGCCATTGCTCTCGAAAGCGCTCAGCCCGTATATCCAGCTGCTGAAACCGATTTCTCCGCTGGCGTGGATGCCGATTGCGCTTTACACCATCAAAGATTCCAATTTATCGGCCATTTTCGTCATTTTCATCTGCTCATTGTGGCCGATGCTGATGAACACCGCTTTCGGCGTGGCCAATGTGCGTAAAGACTGGCTCAACGTGGCGGCCACGCTGGAAGTGAAGCCGCTGCGCAAAGCCTTCCGCATCATTTTGCCCGCCGCCGCGCCCGCCATCCTCACCGGCATGCGCATTTCGATGGGCATTGCCTGGCTGGTGATTGTGGCCGCAGAAATGCTGGTGGGCGGCACCGGTATCGGTTATTTCGTGTGGAACCAGTGGAACAACCTCTCGCTGGGCAATGTGGTGTTTGCGGTGCTGCTGATCGGCATCATAGGCATGTTGCTCGATATGAGCTTCGGCTGGTTGCAGAAAAAAGTGACTTATGTTGAATAAGCCTGTCTGAAAAGGAATAAACCATGACTACCCAATCCGTAAACCCCAAACCCTTGATGGAAGTGGACGACTTGGCCAAACGCTACCGTGCCGATCAGCCCAATGTGTTTCAAAACATCAGTTTCGACATTCAACGCAACGAGTTCATCTGCGTAATCGGCCATTCCGGTTGCGGTAAATCCACCATTTTGAACATTCTGGCCGGGCTGGAAAAAGCCAGCGAAGGCGTGGTCATCATGAGCGGCAAAGAAGTAACCGGCCCCGGCCTTGATCGCGGCGTGGTGTTTCAAGGCCATGCGCTGCTGCCTTGGTTGAGCGTGCGCGACAACATCGCCTTCGCCATCCGCTCGCGCTATGCCGATATGGCCAAATCCGAAGTGGAACAACGCGTGCAACACTACATCGGCCTGGTAGGCTTGAGCCACGCGCTGGACAAAAAGCCGAGCGAGCTCTCAGGCGGCATGAAGCAACGCGTGGGTATCGCACGCGCCTTTGCGGTAGAGCCGAAAATGTTGTTTATGGACGAGCCTTTCGGCGCCCTCGATGCGCTCACCCGGGGCGTGATTCAAGACGAATTGTTGAAAATCGTGCAGGAAACCCAGCAAACCGTATATATGATTACCCACGATATCGACGAAGCGATTTTGCTGGCCGACCGCATTTTTCTGATGAGCAACGGCCCCGAAGCCTGTATCGCCGAAATTGTGGTCAACACCATTCCCAAACCGCGCAGCCGCGAAAACATGCACCACGACCCGCGCTTTTACGCCATGCGCAACCATCTGCTCGATTTTCTGGTGCACCGCTCCAAAGCCATGCAGGCCGAAGGCATCCGCCCGAAAGAGCCGCTGATTGTGCGCCCGGGGACGGACACTCGGCAGGCCGTCTGAAATCAATCTTTGCCGGATAAAGATGATGAAATCAAGAATAAAGTGATTCAAATCAATGCCTGCAACAACCTGAATATATGACGTTGATTAACCGGGTGACTGAGAGCCTGAGCAAGCTGCTCTCTTTGAGAGGAGACCCAACAGCACCATTACCTATATTGATATCACCATGCAATAAAGCCGTCTGAACGCTGTTTAATCAAATAAATGATTGCAAACAGCGTTCAGACGGCTTTAAATCAACTGCAATATGGATTTTTAATAATCAACAATAATGCGCGAAGCTTCTTGCGGCGCTTCCACTTTGACCACATCAACTGAGAAATTCAGCTCCACGCCTGCAAGCGGGTGGTTGCCGTCGAGGGTGACGCTGTCGTCGCCGATTTCCACAATCACGAAGCTGACCGGGCCGTCGGGCGTATCGGCCTGCAACGGCATACCGACTTCGAGGTTGGGCAGGTGCGCCAGCTGGGCTTTGTCGATTTGTTGGATGGCTTCTTCCACGCGCTCGCCGTAGCCTTCGGCCGGGCTGACTTTCACGTCGACATGTTCGCCTTCGCCTTTGCCGGTGAGGGCATTGTCGAGGCCGGGGATGATTTGGCCGCCGCCGGCCACGTAAACCAAAGGTTCTTGGCCTTCGGAAGAATCGATGATGTTGCCCTCATTGTCGGTGAGGGTGTAATGGATATGGACGGTGCTGCCGTTGGTGATTTGCATTGATTTTCCTTAAAGTGGTGGGCGGATTGCGTTTGTTTTGTCGAGATTGGTTTGTTTGCACGGATTTCAAGGGCGGAGGCGCAATTTATCCGAACCGGCACTCAGTTTTTACGTGCCGTCACAAATTCTGCCAACGCGCGCAAATGGGCGGCACGCTCGCCAAACGGCTGCAGCAGCGCCACGGCGGCGGCCACCAGCGTTTCCGCATACGCGCGCGCTTCGGCCAAGCCCATCAGTTTCACATAGGTTGGCTTATCGGCATCGGCATCTTTGCCGGCGGTTTTGCCGAGCGTGGCGGTGTCAGCTTCGCAATCGAGCACGTCGTCGATAACTTGAAACGCCAGGCCGAGTTTGGCGGCGTAGTCGTCAAGGCGTTGCAGCGCGGCATCGTCGATTTCCGGGCAAGCGAGTGCGCCCAAGGCCACGGCGGCGCGGATGAGGGCGCCGGTTTTGAGACCGTGCATCTGCTCCAATTCGTGCTGGTTCATCGCGTTGCCGACGTTGGCCAAATCAATGGCCTGGCCGCCCGCCATGCCACGGCTGCCGGAAGCCTGCGCCAGCACGGCCACCATTTTCAATTGGCGTGCGGCAGGCAGGCCGCTGGGGCGGCTCAAAACGTCAAACGCCAGCGTTTGCAGTGCATCGCCTGTCAGCAGTGCGGTGGCTTCGTCATATTGCACATGGCAGGTGGGCTTGCCGCGGCGCAGGCTGTCGTTGTCCATCGGCGGCATATCGTCGTGCACCAGCGAATAAACGTGGATGCACTCCACCGCCGCCATGGCCTGCTCAAGCGCCGTTTCATCGGCTTCACCCAGCCCGGCGGCGGCCAAAACCAGCAGCGGGCGCAGGTGCTTGCCGCCACCGAGGGTGACATAGCGCATGGCTTCGTGCAGCTTGGCCGGGGTTTCGCTTTCAGACGGCAACACGCGCGCCAATGCCAATTCGGCCTGCGCCTGCGCTTTTTGCTGCCACTGTTTCAAATCATTCGCTTGGGTCAAGGTTCAGCTCCTTCAATTCGCCCGCATCCAGCACTTGCAGCTTTTGCTCTACCTCGGCCAGTTTCTGCTGGCAATAGGCCACCAGCTCATTGCCTTCCTGATAAGCTGCCAAGGCTTCTTCCAGCGGCATATCGCTGCTCTGCATGGCTTGGGTCAGGGATTCGAGGCGCTTGAGTGCGTCTTCAAATGATTTCGGGGCGGATTTTTTCATGGTCGGCAACCGGCTAAACAAAGCCATAATTGTATCATCATTCAGGCGCTTGAGGCCGTCTGAAATTGGCACGCCCCCGCTCTTGGCGTACAATGAGCCTTCCAATGAATTCAAACAAAAAAGAGCGAAAAACCATGACTATCCGTACCCGTTTCGCCCCCAGCCCCACCGGCTACCTGCACATCGGCGGCGTGCGCACCGCGCTGTTTTCCTGGGCGTTTGCCCGCAAGC
>CAYVIS010000127.1:0-6151 GCA_964451565.1 uncultured Neisseria sp. | reverse complement strand
TTCATACAGCATTGTCTTTCAAATACTGTAAACAACGCTAGCTTTTCTTACACCTTATTCGGGCATAAGGCCGTCTGAATTTATTTTTTCGGTTTCTTCAGCGGATGATGTTTTTCCAGCCAAGCCATTGCTTCTTTGGCCGTTTCCTGTTCGGCGGCTTTGCGGCTGCCTGCTTCGGCGGTGCAGATAAAGCCCAGCTCGCCCAAATCGCACGACACTTCAAAACGTGCGTCAGCGCCCTCGCCGGTCTGCTTGTCGATGCGGTATTTCGGCAGCGCGAAACGGCGTGCCTGCAGGGCTTCCTGCAACACGGTTTTGTTGTCTTTGCCCTGATTTTTGAAATCAACCGTTTTCACGCGTCCGGCAAACAAGCGACGCACTACTTGTTCGGCGGCAGCAAAATCGGCATCGAAGCTGACGGCGGCAAACATGGCTTCCATAGCATCAGCCAAAATCGAAGGCCGCTTGAAGCCGCCGCTTTTCAATTCGCCGGTACCGAGAAACAGGCCGTCGCCAATATTCATCTGCAATGCGATTTCCGCCAGCGTGCCTTCGTTAACCAGATTGGCGCGCAGCCGCGACAGCTCGCCTTCGCTCAATTTGGGAAACGCATCAAACAGCATTTTGGCGACGGTATAGTTTAAAATCGAGTCGCCCACAAATTCGAAGCGCTCGTTGTTTTGCGCCGAATAGCTGCGGTGTGTCAGCGCTTGGGTAAGCAAGGCGGGATTATTGAAACGGTGGCCGAGTTGCTGCTGGATATGCTGCAGAGCGCGGGTTTTGATGGGACTGGTTTTCATGGTGCTTTCTTCAGCAAAGCAGCCCGAATGCTTTTCAACACTCGCTATCCGAATGGCGAAAAGGTTTAAGGCTGTGGTTGGCAAGGGTTTCAGACGGCCTTGTATTGTAACTTATTTCAAGCCGTCTGAACGCTTTACAGACAAAACAAGCGCTTGATTGTTTGGCTTTTTAAAAGATGCATTTAATGATATGGGCATTTGCTTATCGGTTGATTATCGAAACGATAAGGCCGTCTGAAAAGATATGTTTCAGACGGCCTTGGGCATCCTGACATTGGCAAGCGCCCCCGTTTTATTGGATGCGTGTACCCACGCGGCTCATGTCGCCGAAATTCATCCAGATGAAAAACGCTTTGCCGACAATCAGTTTATCGCTGACAAAGCCCCAATAGCGGCTGTCTTCGCTGTTGTCGCGGTTGTCGCCCATCATGAAATAGTGACCCGGCGGCACGGTGCATTCAAACCATGAGCCGTCTTCGGCATATTTGCAGTTTTCGCGATATGGAAATTCAGGGCGCACGCCTTGCGGCAGGAAGCTCGGCTGCTCGGCCATTTTCAGAATTTCGAAGCTGTGGCTGCCGATGGTTTCCTGATAAGCCTCGGCATCGATGGTGACCACGCCGTATTGGCGGGTGTTCTCAGTATAACTCTGCGCACCTGCTGCGTGGTCCTGCACCACGGCACCATTGATGCTCAATACTTTGTCGCGGTATTCCACCACATCGCCGGGCACGCCGATGGCGCGTTTGATGTAGTTGATTTTGGTATCTTCCGGATAGTTGAACACCACCACATCGCCGCGTTCCACTTCGCCCACCGGCACTAACACATTATTGGCGATGGGCATGCGGATGCCGTAAGAGAATTTGTTGACAAGGATAAAGTCGCCCACCACCAAACCCGGACGCATGGAGCTGGACGGAATCTGAAACGGCTCGGCCACAAACGTGCGCAACACAAACACCACCAGAATAATCGGGAAAAAGCCGCTCATATAGTCGGTGAAATGGTTGCTGTCGTTGCCGTCGGTGCGCTGTTTCAGACGGCTTTTGTGCACCAGCCATACTACGCCGGTAAACAGCACAAAAATCAGCAACACGGCGGTAAAACTCATCAGCGCCGACAAAATGCCGAACACGCCGACCATCATCAGCAGATAGCCCCATTGCAGCGCCCCGCTCCACTCGCCGTTGGCTTCGCGCTGCTTGCTGCTTTTGGCAAACATCACCAAACCGATAATCAATGCTGCTACCGCACCCAACATCAGGGTATTGCTCATTTATTTGTCTCCCACTTGCAAAATCGCCAAAAACGCGCTTTGCGGAATTTCCACATTGCCCACCTGCTTCATGCGGCGTTTACCCGCTTTTTGTTTTTCCAACAGCTTTTTCTTACGCGTGATGTCGCCGCCATAACATTTGGCCAATACGTTTTTGCGCAGGGCTTTCACGTTTTCACGGGCGATAATCTGGCTGCCGATGGAAGCCTGCACCGCAATATCAAACATCTGGCGCGGAATCAGCTCGCGCATTTTCGCCGCCAGCTCACGGCCGCGGTGGACGGCGCTTTGACGGTGCACAATCAGACTCAGCGCATCGACTTTTTCGCCGTTGACCATGATATCCAGTTTAATCAGATCGGAAGCCTGGAATTCTTTGAATTCGTAATCCAGCGACGCATAGCCGCGTGAGGTGGATTTGAGCTTATCGAAAAAGTCCATCACCACTTCGTTCATCGGCAAATCATAAGTGAGCATCACTTGGCGGCCCAGATACTGCATATTTTTCTGAATACCGCGCTTTTGGTTGCACAAAGTCATCACGTTGCCCACATACTCCTGCGGCACCAGAATGGTAGCGGTGATAATCGGCTCAAAAATGGTTTCAATGCTGCCGATATCGGGCAATTTCGATGGGTTTTCCACCTCGATTTTTTCGCCGTTTTTCAGCAACACTTCATACACCACCGTCGGCGCGGTGGTAATCAAATCCATGTCGAATTCGCGTTCCAAACGCTCCTGCACGATTTCCAGATGCAGCAGCCCCAAGAAGCCGCAGCGGAAACCGAAACCCAGCGCCTGCGACACTTCCGGCTCAAATTTCAACGAAGCATCGTTGAGCTGCAGTTTTTCCAACGCATCGCGCAAAGCTTCGTAATCGTGGCTTTCCACCGGATAGAGGCCGGCAAATACCTGCGACTGTACTTCTTGAAAACCGGGCAACGGTTCGGTTGCCGGATTGGCGATGTGGGTAACGGTGTCGCCCACTTTGGCCGAACCCAATTCTTTGATACCGGTAATCAGAAAGCCCACTTCGCCTGCCTTCAGCTCGGTTTTCGCCACCGATTTCGGCGTAAACACGCCCAACTGTTCCACCTGTGTTTCGGCTTTGGTGCTCATAAAACGCACTTTTTCTTTCAGCTTGAGCGTGCCGTTTTTCACACGAATCAGCATCACCACGCCGACATAGTTGTCGAACCATGAGTCGATAATCATCGCTTGCAGCGGTGCGCTTTCGTCGCCGACAGGGGCGGGCACTTTCTGCACGATTTCTTCCAATACTTCTTCCACACCCAAGCCGCTTTTGGCCGAGCAGGTTACTGCGCCGACAGCGTCGATGCCGATGATGTCTTCGATTTCTTGTGCCACGCGGTCGGGATCGGCGGCAGGCAGGTCGATTTTGTTCAATACCGGCACCACTTCCACGCCCAAGTCGATGGCGGTGTAGCAGTTGGCCACGGTTTGCGCTTCCACGCCTTGCGAAGCATCTACCACCAGCAACGCGCCTTCACAGGCCGACAACGAGCGGGAAACTTCGTAGGAAAAGTCGACGTGTCCGGGGGTGTCGATCAGGTTGAGCTGATACACCTGGCCGTCGCGCGCTTTGTAATTCAAGGCGGCGGTTTGCGCTTTGATGGTGATGCCGCGTTCTTTTTCGATGTCCATCGAATCGAGCACCTGCGTGCTCATCTCACGCATTTCCAGGCCGCCGCAATATTGGATAAAGCGGTCGGCCAAAGTGGATTTGCCGTGGTCGATGTGGGCGATAATGGAGAAGTTGCGTATATTTTTCATCTTGTTATAAGTAATAATCCAGCCATTGCAGGGAAACCGCCGTGATATTTTCAGACGGCCTTTTAAATTCGGAACAAATAGTTGCACATTTTAGCGGAAAAGTGGCAAGCCTGCATGGCTATTGTGACGATGAGCGTCTGAAAAAATCCGCAGCCGCCGCTTTTTCCGAAATGTTTTTACAGCCGTCTCCCAATCAGACAGGAAACCCGGCCTCATGCCTGAGGCCGTCTGAAAGCCGCGCCACTCAAATCATGCTATAGTGAATTAAATTTGAACCAGTACAGCGTTGAGTTCGCCTTGCCGTACTAGGTGTACTGTCTGCGGCTTCCCGCCTTGTCCTGATTCAAATTTAATCCACTATATACAAACAAAAAAGCGAAACGGCTGCCCGTTTCGCTTTTTCCGCCACAGCAGCTTATTCGCTGCCGTCCAGCTTTTGCGCACCCTGCTTTTGCTTGATGCTTTTCTGCAAGTAGCCGAGTAAGCTGTCAAACACGCTGTTAACGCCGGTTTGTGCCAAAATTTGGCGCGCCTGCGGCAGTTGTGCCTCAGCATTTTCCGGCGCTTTGATTGCCTGCACCTCCATCAACACCGGCGCAGGCAAGCCTTCCAGCAGCACATAAGCCGGTTTGCCTTCAGCCGGACGGGCTTTCATCAGCTGGCTGTAGGCCTCGGGCGGCATAGACTGGCGTGCCTGCTCTGCCGTCAGTTGCGATACTGCCGGCCAGTCCAGCTTCGGTTTTTCACCGCTGTTCAAGTCCACCAACGTCTGTTTGGCTTTGGTTTCGGCCAGTTTCGAAGCTTCGGTACGCAGATAATCCATACGCACAGCCTCTTTGGCTTTTTCAAAGCTCTCGGTGCTTTCCGCACGCACTTCTTTCGCACGCACCACCCAAACCGTGTTTTCATTCACGCTCACCGGCTCGGAATTGTGTTTTTTCTGCAGTACGTCTTCGCTGAAAATAACATTCAGCAAATCATCTGGCATACCGGCAGCTTTACCGTTTTCTTTAGTCAGCCAATCGGGCGGCGACTCCAGCTTCAAGCCGGTTTTTTTCGCCACTTCGGCCAAGCCGTCGGGATGATTAAAGGCTTCTTCCGCCAACTGCTCTTTGGCCTTGTTAAACTCTGCCGCTGCGCGCTTCTGCTTCAGCTCGGCTTCCAAGCGTGCTTTTTCCTGCTCGAATACGGGCTGGTTTTGAATATCCAAAATGGTGATGATGTGATAGCCATAGGCCGTCTGAACCACTTCGCTGATTTCGCCTTTAGGCAGCGAAAAAGCCACATCTTCAAATTCTTTGCCGAGGCCGCCGTCTTGGGCGAAGTAGCCCAAGTTGCCGCCGTTATCGGCCGAGCCCGGGTCTTTCGAATATTTTTTGGCCAAGGCGGCAAAATCGGCCGGTTTGGCTTTCACTTCGGCCAATACTTTTTCCGCTTCGGCTTTGGCTTGCGCGCGCTGGGCATCATCCGCATCCTGCGCCACTGGGAACAAAATATGCGCTATTTCACGCTTAGGTTGGGCCGATTTGCTTTCCTGCTCAAACGCTTCCCGCAATTCCTGCTCGCTTACGGTTTGTTTTGCCGCCAAATCCTGCGCATTCAAAGCCACATATTCCAGCTTCACTGCTTCGGGAATCACATAGTCTTTTTTATTGCTGTTGTAATAGTCTTGCAGCAGTTTGTCGTCTATTTTCACCTGCGAGGCAAAAGCTTGCGGGCTGAAGGTGATGGTACGGATGGTGCGCTCGGCCTGCATCAGGTTGACCAGTTGCGCGGCTTGCGCATCGCTGACCAAGGTGCCGTTTTGCACCAGATTCATCATATTTTGCAGGGCAAACTGCTGGCGGATTTCCGCTACAAACTGATCTTCGCTCAAATGACGTTGGCTCAGATATTGGTTCAGCAACGCTTGACTGAATTTGCCTTCCGCATCGTGAAAACTCGGGTCGTCGACAATAATCTGTTTCAATTGCGCTTGCGACACCGAAATGCCCATATCTTGTGCACCCTGAATCAGATAGGCGCGCTGTAACAGGCGTTGGAACACGGCATCGCGCGATTCGCCGCTGCCCTCGGCTTGGACATTCTGCATCGCCTGGTTTACATCATTCTGGCTGACTTTCTGATCACCCACTTTGACAATGAAATCAGAACCGGGCGCGGCCACAGTGCTGACACCGAAGCCGACAAACGTCAGCGCAATCAAGCCCAGCAACACTTTGGCGGGGCCGCTGTATTTTTCTACGGAAGCAAACATAGTTTTGTATCGGAATAAAAA
>CAYVIS010000126.1:0-6245 GCA_964451565.1 uncultured Neisseria sp. | reverse complement strand
CGCCCGACCCTCTGGTTCGTAGCCAGATACTCTATCCAACTGAGCTACGGGTGCGGAAAGATTTGAATTATAGGGTTGGGTGGCTGAGGTGTCAAGCTTTTCGTCGCAAAAAAATGCAGAAAAGGGTAGAATAGCGGTTTGTTGTTTGAAATTAAATCGGAAATTATTATGGCGCAAGCCTCTCGCTGGCCGCTGTTGGCTGCCGGTTTTGCCCGCTTGGGGCTGCCGGTGGCGGTGGTGGATTTGGAAACCACCGGCGGCAATATGTATCAAGACCGGGTGACGGAAGTGGCTTTGCTGCGTTTCGAGCAAGGGCGGGTGACGCACCATCAATGGCTGGTCAATCCGGAGCAGCCGATTTCGGCGTTTATTACGCGGCTGACCGGGATTGACGATGCGATGGTGGCCGATGCGCCGCGGTTTGCCGATATCGCGCCCGAGCTCTTGCCGTTGTTGCGCGGAACCTTGGTGGTGGCGCACAACAGCCGTTTCGATTATACGTTCCTGCGCCACGAATTCCGCCGTGCGGGGATAGATTTTGCCGCGCCGGCCTTGTGCACCGTGCAGCTTTCGCGGCGGCTGTATCCGCAGTTTTTCAAGCACAATCTCGACAGCATTATCGAGCGCTTCGGCATTGAGACGGGCAGCCGCCATCGTGCATTAGATGATGTATTGGCTTTGGCGGCGTTTCTGGAAACCAGTATTGCCCAAAAAGGCGTGCAGGAATGGGAAAACCATTGCCGCGTGTTGATGAACCCGCAAATGTTGCCTGCCTGGCTGCCGGAAAATATGGCGCAGCAGCTTTATGCCTTGCCGGACGCGCATGGTGTATTGGTGTGGCTGGACAAACACAATCAGGCTTTGCAGGTGGCGGCGCATGAAAAAGCGTTTGCCGAAACCGCACGGATGCTGCATGCCAAGAAAGTGCCGGGCTATGCGCAGGCTGCGGCGGCGGTGCGCTTCTTACCGGCGCTGGGCAGCCTGCATGCTTTGTGGCTGAAAGCGCAATTGCAGACACAATACCGTTTGATGCCGTCTGAAAGTGCAAAAACCTATCTGACTGTGCGTTTTGCTGCCGATGAACACGAGCGTTTGCAGGCGCGGATTGTGCCTTTGGGCAATGGCAGCCATGCGGCGCGCCCGTATGGCTTGTTTGTGCACAAAAAGGCCGCCAAGCGGGCGTTGGCGCAATGGGCGCAGGAGCGGGGATTGTGTCCTTCATCGCTGAATATCCTGCCGGAAAGCCATGCCAAAGGCGTGCCGTGTCCGGTGCAGGCGGTCGGTGCTTGCGGCGGCAGTTGTCAAACGCAACAAGGCGTCGTCGAGCAGAACCAACGCATCAGCCTTGAGGCCGATAAGCTGCCGGTGGCCGATTGGGGGCGGGCGCATGAATTGGAAGTGGTGGAAACCGATGCGCTTTCCGGCTTGACCATTACGCTGCGTTGCGCGGGCGGCGCGCTGGCTTTGCCCGACGGGCGCTGGTATTTTGATGATAGCCTGCCGCTGTTGTTGAAGGCTAAATTCAAGCAGGGGCAAGAGGCGGTTAAGATATTGGCTTGATTTGCGGTGGTGCATAGTGAATTAAATTTGAACTCATACAGCGTTGGCTCGCCTTGCCGTAGGTGTACTGTCTGTGGCTCTCCGCCTTGCCTTGATTCAAATTTAATCCACTATAATTGAAAGCTGCTATGGCGCGGCAGGCTAGGCCGTCTGAATGGATGCTTGTTGCTGAGTTTCTTGATAAGCGCAAAGTAATTGTATGATTAAAGGCCGTCTGAATGATATGGATAGAATCTTTCAGACGGCTTTTGGCGTATGCATGCAATCTGGCATGAGCACAAAGTAAAAAGCCGTCTGAAAAATCTTTCAGACGGCCTTTCAATGGTTGGGTGTTTTACAGCCCTTTCAAGCGGGCGATGCGGTTGTCCAGCGTCGGGTGGGTGGAGAGCAGCGAATCTTTGGCTTCGCTGGCGATGCCCATCGCGGTCATTTCTTTGGGCAGGTCGCTGGGGGCGCCTTTGAGGCGTTGCAGCGCGGCAATCATTTTCGGTGCGCCGACGAGTTTGGCGGCTCCGGCATCGGCGCGGTATTCGCGTTGGCGGCTGAACCACATCACGATGAAGCTGGCCAAAAAGCCGAACACGATTTGCAGCACCATGCTCACCATAAAGTAAGTGCCTTGCGAAACTTCGCCGTTGTCGCTGCGGGCAACCATGCTGGAAACGATGCGTGCCAAGAAAACGACAAAGGTATTGACCACGCCCTGAATCAGGGTGAGGGTGACCATGTCGCCGTTGCCGACGTGTGCCATTTCGTGCGCCAAAACGGCTTCGACTTCATCGCGGCTCATGCTGTTCATCAGGCCGGTGCTGACGGCGACGAGGGAATTGTTTTTGCTGGCGCCGGTGGCAAAGGCATTCGGCTCGGGCGAATGGTAGATGGCCACTTCAGGCGTTTTCAAATTCCATTGGCGTGCTTGGTTTTGCACGGTTTGCAGCAGCCAGGCTTCGGTTTCGTTGCGCGGTTGGGTAATCACTTCGGCGCCGACCGAGCGTTTGGCGACCATTTTGGACGTGAGCAGAGAAATAATCGAGCCGGTGAAACCGATAACGGCTGAATAAACCAGCAGGCTGCCCATTTGATTGGGGTTGCTGCTGATGCCCAATACGCTCAGGATGATGCTGATAACCAGCAAGACGGCGATGTTGGTGGCAAGAAACAAGAAAATGCGTTTCACTAGGGTTTTCCTTTTGGTGTCGTTTGATTTTTTATGCGGACGGGCAGAGCCGAACGTGCGGCTATTGTCGCAAAAAGTATCCGTAGGGCAAAGATGCTGTTTGGAAAAGGTATGCAAATTTATGAATGCTTTGAAGAAATTTTTAATATTGTATGCCGTTAAATATGAAAAAACAGCCGTCTGAACGGTTTCAGACGGCTGTTTATGCCATATAAAATCAAGGCAATAGTGGATTTCGGGCAGGCTCACACGCGGATTTGGCCGTTGCCCAACACCACCCATTTCTGGCTGGTGAGCCCTTGTAAACCTACCGGGCCGCGTACATGGATTTTATCGGTGGAAATACCGATTTCGGCACCTAATCCGAATTCGAAACCGTCGGCAAAGCGGGTAGAGGCGTTGACCATCACGCTGGCGGAATCGACGGCGCGCAGGAAAATCTGTGCATCGGTGTAGCTTTCGGTGACAATGCTGTCGGTGTGGTGGCTGCCGTGGCGGTTGATATGGGCGATGGCTTCGGCCATGTCGTTCACGATTTTGACTGCCAATATCGGTGCAAGATATTCGGTATCCCAATCTTCGGCTGTAGCGGCTTTGATGTCGGGCAAAATGGCCAGCACTTCGGGGCTGCCGCGCAGCTCTACTTCTTTTTGTGCATATTTTTCAGCCAATAATGGCAAGATTTCAGCCGCTCTACTTTGATGAACCAGCAGCGTTTCCATGGTGTTGCAGGTGCCGTAGCGTGAGGTTTTGGCGTTGAACGCAATCTCAACGGCTTTTTCGGTGTCGGCGGCTTGGTCGATGTAAACGTGGCAGATGCCGTCGAGGTGTTTGATGACGGGCACGCGGGCTTCGGCGCTGATGCGGGCAACCAGCGATTTGCCGCCGCGCGGGATGATGACGTCAATCAAATCGGGGCTTTGCAGCATGGCACCGACGCTTTCGCGGTCGGTGTTTTCAATCAGGCGCACGGCATCGACGGGCAGGCCGCTTTCGTTGAGAGCTTGGCTGATGAGTTTGGCAATTGCCATATTGCAGTTGAAGGCTTCGCTGCCGCCGCGCAAGACGCAGGCATTGCCGGATTTGAGGCAGAGGGCGGCGGCATCGACGGTAACATTCGGGCGTGATTCGTAAATGATGCCGATAACGCCCAGCGGCACGCGCATTTTGCCGATTTGCAGGCCGTTGGGGCGGGTGCGGAATTCATCCATCTCGCCGACGGGGTCGGGCAGGGCAACGACTTGGCGCAAGCCTTCGCACATGCCGGCGATGGTGGTTTCGGTGAGTTTGAGGCGGTCGAGCAGGGCGGCATCCAGCCCTTTGGCTTCGGCTTGCTGCATGTCTTGGGCATTGGCGGCCAGAATCGCGCTTTGGTGCTGTTCGATTAATTCGGCCAGTCGCAGCAGGGCGGCATTTTTCTGCGCGGAACCCGCAGCCGCCAATTGATAAAAGGCTTGTTTGGCGGCGGCGGCGGTGTCGCGCACATAATCGGCAATGTTTTGCATGGTTTCAGACGGCCTTATGTGGAATCAATAGATGGTTTGATGATAAATGCTGGGGGCGGATTGGGCAATAGTCAATAGGCCGTCTGAAAAGTTTCAGACGGCCTCTGATTGATATGCGGCGGTTTACACTGTTTGCGAATATTTGGCGGCGGTTTCTTTGTGGCGCAAATGATAGTCGAACACCATGGCAATGTTGCGGATGACGAAGCGGCCTTTGGGGGTGACTTTCAATCCGTTCGGCTTCAGACGTACCAAGCCCAAATCGGCGAGTTTGTTTAAATCGGCCAGCTCTTCGCTGAAATATTGGGCAAACGGGATGCCGAATGTGCTTTCGTAAAGCTGATAATCCAGTGAGAAGCGGCACATCAAATCTTGGATGATGTTGCGGCGCAACAAATCATCGCGGTTGAGCTGGTAGCCGCGCATTACGGGGAGGTGTCCGGCATCGATGGCGGCATAGTAGGCGTCGATGTCGCGCTCGTTTTGTACATAGGTGCTGCCGATTTTGCCGATGCTGGATACGCCGATGGCGACGAGGTCGCAGTCGGCATAGGTGGAATAGCCTTGGAAGTTGCGCTGCAGCCAGCCTTCGCGCAAGGCGACAGACAGTTCGTCTTTCGGTTTGGCGAAATGATCCATGCCGATGAAGACATAGTCGCGCTCGGTGAGGGTTTGTACGGCGTATTGCAGGATGTCGAGTTTTTCTTCGCTGCCGGGCACGGCGGCAGTATCGATGCGGCGCTGAGGCTTGAAGATGTGCGGCAGGTGGGCATAGTGGTAGAGCGCCAAGCGGTCGGGATCGAGCGAGAGCACGGTTTCAATGGTGGGTTTGATGCTCTCGAGTGATTGGTGCGGCAGGCCGTAAATCAAATCGACGCTGACGGATTTGAAACCGGCTTCACGTGCGGCTTCGATGACTTCGCGGGTTTCTGCTACGGTTTGGATGCGGTTGACGGCGGCCTGCACTTTGGGGTCGAAATCTTGAATGCCGACGCTCATGCGGTTGAAGCCGAGTTTGCCCAAATGATGCACGGTGCCGCGGCTGACTTTGCGCGGGTCGATTTCAATCGAGTATTCGCCACTGGGAATCAGCTCGAAATGTTTGCGGATCATGGCGAACACGCGCTCAAGCTGATCGTCGCTCAGAAACGTGGGCGTGCCGCCGCCGAAGTGCAGCTGGGCCAGTTTATGGCGGCCGTTGAGGTGCGGGGCGAGCAAATCCATTTCGCGTTCGAGGTATTCAAGATAAGCATCGGCGCGGGATTTGTCTTTGGTGATGATTTTGTTGCAGCCGCAGTAGTAGCAGATGGTGTTGCAAAAAGGGATGTGGATATACAGCGACAACGGTTTGTTGAGCGCACCCATGCCGCGCAATGCCAAAGCTTTCTGGTATTCGGTTTCGCCAAAACCGCTGTGGAAGCGGTCTGCGGTGGGGTAGGAGGTGTAGCGCGGGCCGCTCGCGGGCAGGCTGGCAATCAGTTTGCGGTCGAATTCGGGTTGGTCGTTGGTGTGTATGGTGATGGTTTTCATTGTGTGTTCTTGTGTGTATCGGTGAATGAATTAGTCAAAGCTAATCGAGTTTGGTAGAATGCCGTTATTATGATAAACATGCCTTGACGTGAGTCAATACTCAATCAGTCGGGGCTGAATATTAAGGCTGCCCGTTATGTCTGCACACACAAATCAAAACCAGTTGAAAACGCTGTGCTCAACCTGCTCGCTGCGGGAATTGTGCCTGCCGGTCGGGTTGATGCCGACTGAGTTTGAACAGTTGGATGCGGTTATCCGTCAGAGCCGCCGTCTGAAAAAAGGCGAGTATCTGTTTCGGGCGGGAGAGCCGTTTGCTTCGCTGTTTGCCATCCGCACCGGTTTTTTCAAAACCACGGTGGCCAGCCAAGACGGCCGTGATCAGGTGACCGGCTTTTTTATGTCGGGTGAGCTTATCGGCATGGACGGCATTTGCTCGCATGTGCACAGCTGCGATGCGGTGGCGCTGGAAGACA
>CAYVIS010000125.1:0-6261 GCA_964451565.1 uncultured Neisseria sp. | reverse complement strand
CTTTTGTTTCAGACGGCTTTTGTTTCAGACGGCTTTTGTTTCAGACGGCTTTTGTTTCAGACGGCCATACAAAAAGCCTGCTTTCAGCAGGCTTTTTGTATGGCGCAACATTTAGACAGAAGCATTCACAAACGCCACCAGTTGGCCTTTCGCCAACGCGCCCACTTTGGTGGCGACATTTTGACCGTCTTTGAAAACCATCAGCGTCGGAATGCCGCGTACGCCGAATTGTGCCGGCGTTTGCTCGTTTTCGTCGATGTTGATTTTCACCACTTTCAGTTTGCCTTCGAATTCAGACGCCACTTCATCCAAAATCGGGGCAATCATTTTGCAGGGGCCGCACCACGGTGCCCAAAAGTCCAGCAATACGGGTACGTCTGATTTCAAAACGTCTTGCTCAAAAGAGGCGTCGGAGGCGTGTACGATTAAGTCGCTCATGGTGTTTTCCTTTTGAAGAGAATGCGCGTTGCATCCGGTTGGTTGTTTGATGCGCTTAGAATAGGGGTTTCCTGCCGAAATTTCAAGGGGCGGCGTGCAGCAATAGTTTTTTTGTATAGTCGGCATCGGGTTTGGCAAACACTTTTTCCGCATCGCCCGCCTCCACCACGCGCCCGTCTTTCAGCACCAACACGCGGTGCGACAAGGCGCGGATAACGGCCAAATCGTGGCTGATGATGATTAAACTCAGGCCGTGCCGGCGTTGCAGCGCCGCCAATAATTCCAGAATCTGCTGCTGCCATTGTACATCCAGCGCGCTGGTCGGCTCGTCGAGCACCAACACCTGCGGGCGCACGATAATCGCGCGGGCAATCGCCAGCCGCTGCCGTTGGCCGCCGGAAAAAGCGTGCGGATAGCGGCTGAGGATGTCGTCGCGCAGCCCCACCTGCCGCAACACCTCCTGCACCCGCCCGCGCATGGCAACCTTGCCCATTTTCGGCTCGTGCACGCGCAGCGCTTCGGAAACGATGTCGAACACGTTCATGCGCGGGTTAAACGCGCCGAACGGATCTTGAAACACCATCTGCACCGCTTTGCGCGATTCGGGCCGCCACGCTTCGCCGTTGATGTTCAGACGGCCTTCAGACGGCATCAGCCGCATCACCGCCTTGGCCAGCGTGGTTTTGCCGCTGCCGCTCTCGCCGATGATGCCCAGCGTTTCGCCTGCCTTCAAATCAAACGACACCGGCTCCAGTAATACTTTTTCGCGCTTTTTAAACCAACCCGCGCGCTCAGACACCGACACGCGGATGTCTGCCGCCTCCAGCACCGGCGGCGCGTTTTGCGGCAGCGGTTCAACCTGCCGTTTCGCGCCGATGCCGAGCAGCATTTTGGTGTATTCGTGTTGCGGGTCGGCAAACACTTCCGCCGCGCTGCCCTGCTCCACAATCCGCCCGCCGCGCATCACCGCCACATCGTCGGCGAAACGGCGCACCAGATTCAAATCGTGGGTGATGTAGAGCATGGTCATCTCGTGTTCGGCCTGCAGGCGCGACAGCAAAGCCAAAATCTGCGCCTGCACCGCCACATCCAGCGCCGTGGTCGGCTCATCGGCAATCAGCAGCTGCGGTTGCGCGGCCACCGCCATCGCAATCATCGCCCGCTGCCGCTGCCCGCCCGACAGCTCAAACGGATAGGCAAACGCTTTTTGCTCAGGCTCGTGAATACCGGTTTCTGCCAACAATGCAACTGCTTTTCCCCACGCCTGTTTCGGTGGTAAACCCAAATGCAGCGTGAGCACTTCGGCAATCTGTTTGCCGACCTGCATCACCGGATTGAGCGCGGTCATCGGCTCTTGAAACACCATGCCGATGCTTTTTCCGCGCAGATTTTGCAACTGGCGCGGCGATTTTTCCAACAGGTTTTCACCATTGAAATTCAGACGGCCTGTAAACGCCACCGCCGGATTAAGCTGCATAATCCCTTGCGCCAACACGGTTTTGCCGCTGCCGCTCTCGCCCACAACCGCCAGCTTGCGGCCACGGCGTACATTTAAATTGATGTCGTGCAGCACCTGATGGTTGGGGAATGAAGCGTTGAGGTTTTCGATTTCTAAAATGTTCATCATCCCCCCCTCGCCCGCACATCAAACGCCTGCCGCAAACCCTCGCCAATCATCACCAGCAGCAACAGCATCACCGTCAACGCACCCACCGCCGACAAACCAATCCACCACGCATCGAGGTTGTCTTTGCCCTGCGCCAGCAGTTCGCCCAAACTCGCTTGCGAGGCGGGTACGCCGAGGCCGAGGAAATCGAGGCTGGTGAGCGCCAATACGGCACCGGAAATGCGGAACGGTAAAAACGCCAACACCGGCGTGAGGCTGTTGGGCAGAATATGCCGCCACATAATCGTGCGGTTGGCCACCCCCATGCTTTTGGCGGCGAGCACATAATCGGCTTGGCGGTTTTTCAGAAATTCGGCGCGTACATAGTCCGACAAACCCATCCAGCCAAACAGCGCCAGAATCACCAATAAAACCAACAAACCCGGATTGAAAAAGGAAGACAAAATAATCAGCAGGTAAAGCTCGGGTAAGCCGCCCCAGATTTCGAGAAAACGCTGCATCACTAAATCAACTTTGCCGCCGAAATAGCCTTGTACCGCGCCTGCCAGCACGCCGATGAGTGTGGTGACGGCGGTAAGCGCCAGCGCAAACAAAAGCGAATCGCGAAAGCCGTACACCAAACGCGCCAATACATCGCGGCCACGGTCGTCGGTGCCGAGCCAATGTTGTTTAGAAGGTGCAGCGGGATCGGGCGCGGTGTCGAAATCGTTGAGCGTGTTGGCGGCATACGGGTTGGGCAGATACACGGCATGGTTGCCGCCACTGGTGATGTTGTGGCGGATAAGAGGGTCGAGGTAATCGGCGGGGGTGTCGAAATCGCCGCCGAAATCTTTGTCGTAATAAGTGTTGAAAATCGGGAAATAGGATTGGCCATTGTAGTGCACCCACAGCGGTTTGTCGTTGCTCCACAGCGGTGCCAACACGGCCAGCGCAAACAGCACGGCCAGCAGGCGCAGCGCGCGCATGCCGCGTTTGTGTTGTTTGAACGCCTGCCAGGCGGAAGATGGGGAAGGATTTGGCTGCATATTTTGTTTATCGTTAAGGCCGTCTGAAAGTTATTTTTGTCCGTCGAAATGAATGCGCGGGTCCACCCACGAATAGGAAATGTCCGACAATAATTTTGCCAGCAAGCCCATCAGCGTGAACACATACAGCGTGCCCATCACCACCGGATAATCCCGCTTCATCACCGCTTCGTAGGAAAGCAGGCCGAGGCCGTCGAGCGAAAACAGGGTTTCAATCAAAATACTGCCGGTGAAAAACGCACCGATAAAGGCGGCGGGAAAACCGGTAATCAGCGGAATCATGGCGTTGCGGAACACATGGCGGTATAAAATCTGCCGTTCGGGCAAGCCTTTGGCACGGGCGGTGTACACATATTGGCGGCGGATTTCTTCGAGAAACACGTTTTTGGTGAGCACGGTCATCACCGCCAAATTGCCCGCCACCGAAGCGGTAATGGGCAACACCATATGCCAGAGATAATCTTTGATGCGTGCAGGCCAGCCCATTGCCTGCCAATTGTCGCTCACCAGCCCGCCTTGCGGAAACCACGAGAAAAAGCTGCCGCCGCCAAACAAAACCAGCAACACCAAACCGAGCACAAACGGCGGAATGGTGTAGCCCAGCAGAATCACCATGCCGGTGGCCGTATCAAAGCGCGAGCCGTCGCGCACCGCCTTCATAATGCCCAACGGAATGCAGATGAGATAAGTGAGGAAAAACGTCCATAAGCCCAAACTCATCGACACCGGCATTTTCTGCTTCACCAGCTCAAACACGGTTTGATGATGGAAAAAACTTTCACCCAAATCGAAACGGGCAAAACGGCCGACCATATCGGTGAAGCGCTCCAGCGGCGGTTTGTCGAAGCCGTAGAGCGCATTGAGCGCGGCCATATCCTCCGCACTGATGCGCGCCCGCCCCTGCCCCATACTGCCGCCCTGCATCGCCGTTTCACCGCCGACCGCGCCGCCGGAAAGCTGCTGCACCATCTGCTCCACCGGCCCGCCGGGCACAAATTGGATGATGGCAAACGTAATCGCCAAGATGCCCAGCAGCGTGGGAATCAGCAGCAGCAAGCGTTGGAAAATATAGCGCCACATGGCTTCGGCTTTCGGTATTAAAATCTATTCGGCGTATGTTAGCAAACATTGAGGCCGTCTGAAACCAAAACGGCTTTCAGACGGCCTTGTCTAAGAAATAGCCTTTGGGCGCGACAACAGATATTCATTCAGGTGGCTGAGCTTGTTGAAGCCATTTTGCCAGCTTGGCGGGCGGATATGTAATCCGCCCCTACGTAACCCGTCATTGTCGGGCTCGACCCGACAATCCAGATATTCGGGCTACTGAAATAGCCGATGCTTCAGACGGCCTCCAATTCGGCAATGATGCGTTTGGTTGCATAGAAACATCAAGCCGTCTGAACGCATTCAGACGGCCTCAACCCCATACACCCTATTTCGACAACACAAAAAACTCAATCAATACGTTTTTGAAAATAAAGCCGAACACGCCCAGCCCCAACACCAAAAACAAAATAAAGGTGCCGAATTTGCCTGCTTTCGATTCCTTACCCAAATGCCAGACAATAAAACCCAAGAATACAATCAAAATCGTCAGACAGATTTTCAGCGCCCATGCCGAGAATTCCGCTTCATCCATGTTTACAGTCCTTTCTTTGCCTGCGCAGCCATTTGCGCCTGGCGTAACGTCAACGGGCGGGCGCAATGCCAACCCAAAAATGTTTTCAATACCATCAAGCCGAACAACACCACCAGCGGCACCTGCCACGAGCGGGTGAGGTCAAACAGCCAACCCGCGCCCACCGGCCCGGCTGCCGCCACCAAATAGCCTACCGATTGCGCCATGCCCGACAAACCCGCCGCTTCTTCGGCGCTGTCGGTGCGGGCGACAAACAGCAGCAGGCAAAATGTGAAAATCGCGCTGGCGCCGAACCCTGCCAAGCCTGCCCACAACAGCAGGCCGTCTGAAAGCTGCCACAACGCCAACGTGCTGAACACATTGATGCTGCAAATCGCCAACGCCAGCCATTGCCGGTGCGCTTGATTGATGTATGCCGCCAGCGCGGTGGTAACGAATACCGCAGGCAGGCCGCAGAGTTGGAACGCCAGCAGATAATAGCCGGTTTGCGCAGGCGGCACGCCCTTTTCGACCATCATCAGCGGCAGCCACGCGGCAAATGTGTAGAAAAGCAGCGATTGCAACCCCATCAACACACTAATCATCCACGCCGTTTTCGAGCGCCACACGCTCACCGCCACCACGCCCTGCACCGCCGGCGCTTCGATATGGCCGTAGCGAAAACGCATACACAACCACCAGGCCAGCGCCGCCAAAGCAGGCAAGAGCCACACATTCAAAGCCGTCTGCCAGCCGTATTGCTGCGCCAGCGGCATCGAAACCGCACCCGCCAACCCCGCACACAGCCCCATCGCCAGCGAATACAGCGTGGTCACCCGCCCCACCAGCTGCGGCATGCTGCGTTTGATGATGCCCGACAACAACACGTTGCCCATCGCAATTCCCGCCGACAGCATCACCGTTCCGGCCAGCATCCACGGCAGCGCCGCCCCCGCCGTGCGCAGCAAAATACCCGCCGACAGCAGCACCAGCGCCCCGATCAACACTTCTTCCATGCCGAAGCACCTGCCCAATCCCGCCGCAAACGGCGAAAACGCGGCAAACGACAACACCGGCAAGGCCGCCACCACACCCATCATGGTGCTGCTGATGTGCAAATCGGTTTGAATCAGCGCCGCCAACGGCCCGACTGCAATAATCGGCGCACGCAGGTTTACCGCCAGCAGGATGACCGCAGCAAGTAAGCATAAAATAAAATGCCGCGAAGGCGTGGCACGGGGCATATTTGATTCCGTTTGTTTGGGTTGGGTGTCGGCGGTTTTATCGGGCGGAAATTCCGTTTGACGGCAAAGACCGAGATCTTTGCGAACCTTTTCGTCGCTCCTGCGCAGGCAGGAGCCCAGTCTGAAGCACAGCTTCAGTTGTCAGCCAATCAACGGAAACCAAATGAAAATCTATGATTATTTACAGCAACATGGCAGACAAGCAAAACGTTGCTTTGCTTTAGACTCCTGCCTGCGCAGGAGCGACGGGTAATCTTTTTAGGTCGTCTGAAACGTATCGCCTTTTAAGCAAACAAAACATCAGCAGCT
>CAYVIS010000124.1:0-6263 GCA_964451565.1 uncultured Neisseria sp. | reverse complement strand
AGGCAAATAATTGATTTGAAATATAAACAAAGGCCGTCTGAAACGTTTTTACGCTTTCAGACGGCCTTTTTAACATATCAACTTTTCAACGCTTCTTCAACAACACGCCGCTTTCGATATGGTGGGTAAACGGAAACTGGTCAAACAAGGCCATGCGCTCGATGCGGTGGGTTTGCGTGAGCGTGTCGAGGTTGCTGCGCAAGGTGTCGGGGTTGCAGGAAATGTAGATGACATTATCAAACTGCGCCACCAGCTTCAGCGTTTCCGCATCCACACCCGCGCGCGGCGGATCAACGAAAATGGTGGAAAAGCGGTAATCGGCCAACACGATGCCCTGTTCCTGCAAGCGCCGGAATTCGCGGCTGCCGAGATAGGCTTCGGTGAATTCTTCCGCCGACAAACGCGCAATCTGCACATTGTCGCTGCTGTTGGCTTCAATGTTCCACAGCGCCGCATTCACCGAGGTTTTCGACACTTCGGTCGCCAACACGCGCGTGAAACGGGTGGCCAGCGGCAGGGTGAAATTGCCGTTGCCGCAATACAGCTCCAGCATATCGCCGCCCAAACCGTCGGCGCAATCCACCGCCCACGTCAGCATTTTTTCGCACACATACGCGTTGGGCTGGGTGAAGCTGCCTTCGATTTGGCGGTATACAAACGTCTGCTCGTTTACCGTCAGTTTTTCGGTGACAAAATCCTGCGCCAACACCACTTTCTGCCCACGGCTGCGGCCGATGATGGCGATGCCGAGCGCGTTTTGCAGCGCTTGAGCCGCCGCCTGCCATTCGGCATCGAGCTTTTTGTGGTAAATCATCGTCACCAGCATCTCGCCACTCAAGGTAGCCAGAAATTCCACCGCATACCAGCGGTTTTTCAACACCGCCACATTGGCCACCGCCGCCATCAGCCGCGGCATCAGCGCATTGATGCTGTCGTGGGCGGCAGGAAATTGGTCGCAACGGATGAGCGATGCGCCACCCGCTTTTTGGCCGCGTTCGAACATGGCATAAAAACGCTCGTCGCCCTCGTGCCAGACGCGGAATTCGGCGCGCATACGGTAATGCTGCGGCGGCGATTCGAACACCTCCAGCTCAGGCGTATCGAGCCCTGCAAACAAGGTGTGGATGTGTTGCACTTTTTCGGCAAGCTGTTGGGAATAGGTGCTGCTGCTCATGGTGTTTCCGTAAGACTGAATGGGCGTGATTATACGGGAATAACAGGCCGTCTGAAAAAAGCTTTCAGACGGCCTATCTATATCCACGAAACGGATAATCCTCCTCAACCGCCCTCCAAAGTCACAAACACATTGCTGAAATCGCCTTTGGCCACATCGCTTTTGTGTGCAACAAAAAACAGGTCGCCGGCATCGCCCCATTGAAAATCACCACGGCTTTTCAGTTGCAGCAAAATCATCCAGTCTTCGGGATTGCCGCGCCGTTTCAACGCTGCCTGCAGCTCCGGCGCTTCGTTTTGCGTAAATCCGTAAGCATTGATGGCGTGATCGGTTATGTTAATATTTTCCACTGCATCTTCAAAACGATACATGTCTTCCATTTGAGCGGTATCGGCAAAAAGCCCGGCCGCTTTTTCAAGAAATTGAAAGGCGTTTTGCGTGGCCGCGTAAAAATATGGTGCTGATGCAGACACAGTTGCCGATGCCTTGTAGGGCGAATATTGCCCGTTCATTAATTCGAAAAAATCCGCTTCACCCACCTCAAAACGCCGCCCCGACTGCAATGCGGCATTATCCGGCACATAAATCACGTTGGCCGGAGCGTAATTCGTCGATTGCCCCACATCGTGCATGCTGCTCAAAAAGAAAAACAGGCTGCCGTGGCGCGGCAGGTAATTTTGCAGCGGCGCGAGCCTGTCGCAATTGATTTGCGCCAAAAATTCATATTTGCAGTTTTTCGCATGGTAATGGCTGTAAAACTCAGGCCAGGCAATGGCGGCGGGCAAATCCGGCTTGCCGCCGAAACGGTGGTTGCCCACGCTTTGGTAATCTTCCGGCTCTGTTTGGCGGAAAACCACCGCGCGTTTGAGCAAGGCTCTGAGTGCTTTTTTGTGTGGGGTGAGCCGGAGCTGCCGGATGATATCGTCTATGGGTGCAAACAGCTTTTCATCATTGCCGATAAAGTAGACGCTATCATCCCACTCTACGCTACCGCTGCCGTCGGCGCCCGGGTAGCGGTTATCGAGCAGGCGGTTTTTATCTGTCAGCGAAATTTCCAACCCGTCAAATGCATTGAACGCAACGGGAAGCGATTGCAGCGGATTTTCCTGCGCACGCAAGCTGCCGAGCCGGGGTTGTTGCACCAACGCCTCCGGCAGGCTGCTCAGGCAGTTGCATCGCACATCGATGAGCGATATTTCCGGCAGGCAGATATTGTCCGGAATACACCCAAGCCGGTTGTGATCGAGCAACAGATGGCGCAAGCGGGGTAACTGCCAAATAGCGGCGGGGATGGTTTCCAATTCGCAATGTGAAAAATTCAGATGTTCCAGCTGCTGCAATCGGGCCAAACCGGCGGGCAGCGAACGCAGCGATGTGTGGTTAATGCAAATGCTTTTCAGGCAGGCCAGATTGCCAATGCGCTCGCTGATGGTGCAGAGCGGCAAAGGCTGCGGCTCTTGCCAGCCGATTGCTGAGGCGGTCAGGGTCAAATACTCCAGATTTTCAAATGCAAACACCGCTTCGGGCAGGGCTTCAAATTGAGGATTGAGCAATTGCAAATGCTTTACCTGCAAAGGGTGAACTTGTGCGGCCTCTTCTATTGACGTAAAGCGGTAATTGCGCCAATCCAGCGCGGCGGCATTGAATTTTCGGTATATCCGCACCATAAAAACCGGTTGCCGGTCATAAGGCGGCTTCAGGTAGCCGTTGATGCCCACCCATTCATCCTGATAGGTGATGTTGCCGAAAAAATCCAGCGCGTATTCCAACCCGTCTTTGTTGAAATGGCTGTGGGCGGCGGTTTTGTCTTCAAAATAATCAAAACTGCCGCTGGGGATACCGTTGCGACAAATGCCGACAGCAGAAAAGTTGATTGCAATGCGTCCGCCCTCGTTGTATTCCGCCAGCAATCCGGCGGCAATGGCTTTGGGGATATCAGCCGTTACCGCCGCAAGCGTGGTATGCAGTTCTTTGGAAAACGCGGCATTAACCTGGCTGCATTCTGCAAATTGAAATGAAAAACCGCCCAATTCAAATACTTCCATCCCGTCTGCCGGAATGCAGAACGGCGCGATGGGGTGTTCGTAAGCAAACGTATTGATCAATAATTGATTCATATCTGCAACTCCGGTTTCATCGGCACAATATGGTTGTATCGGCACACATGGCCAGGCAATCGCTACGGCTGTCGAATCAGCGGATACGGATTCACCGCACCTTCGCGGGTGTAAACGCCGTAATGCAGATGCGGCGGCGTGCCACGGGCATTGCCGCTGTCGCCGACATAGCCGATAACCGTGCCTGCCTCAATCCAATCGCCGTTTTCGATGGCGGCAAAATCTTCAAGATGGGCGTAATAATGCCACACGCCGCCGGGGCCGGTGATGCCGACCACCTTACCGCCGAGCCGGTCCTGCCCCACCCGCGTGACCACGCCTTTGGTGGTGCTCAATATCGGCGTGTTTCGTGCAGCAAAAATATCCACCCCCTCATGTTTGCGCCCTTCGCTGCGCGCTGCGCCCCAAGTGTCGCTGAACCGCCGGCCGGGCAAGGGATTGGGCAGGCTTTGCGCTGTCGGCGCAGGCTCCTGATACAGACGGGCGCGCCACCAATATTGCTGCCAATGAGGCTTGAGCGCAATCACCAGCGTGGCCAACACCAGCAGCCACAACAGGTTTTTCAGGCTTGTTTTCACATCGGTCATGACGGCATCCTGATGATATGTATAGAGATATACGCATAAAATAGCCGCCGCATGCTTGCTGCGTCAAGCCCGGCTGTCGGTATCGTTTCATGTAAAACACGCTATGCGGCTGCCGCAAGATGCCGAATATCCGCTATAATGGCGAACAATAGAAACAACTATCATTTCTTTTCCTGTCAGATTGCGCTTTTGAAAGTTTTTTGTGTTTTCCCTAGATCACGTTTCTTTTACCGTGCCCGACCGCGTGTTGCTGCACGACATTACCCTCGATTTCGAACCCAATAAAGTTTACGGCCTCATCGGCCACAACGGCTCCGGCAAATCCACCCTGCTCAAGCTGCTCACCCGCCAAATCCAAGCCAGCAGCGGCACACTGACGCTTGAAGGCCGTCCGACTAACGATTATTCCGCCCGCGATTATGCCAAACAAGTGGCCTACCTACCGCAACACCTGCCCGCCGCTACCGCCCTCACTGCGCGCGAACTGATCGGCATGGGGCGGTACGCTTGGAGCGGCCTGCTCGGGCGCAACAGCGATGCCGACCGCCAAGCAGTTTCCGACGCATTTGCGCTTACCCACACCGAAAAATTCGCCGACCAAATCGTCGATACCCTTTCCGGCGGCGAGCGCTCGCGCATTTGGCTGGCGATGTGTTTGGCGCAACAAAGTCGTTTTTTGCTGCTTGATGAGCCCTTGGCCGCACTGGATATTGCGCACCAGCTCGACGTGATGGCCTTAATCCGCGATTTGAGCCGCCGCCTCAATTTGGGCGTGATTATCGTGATTCACGACATTAATCTGGCGGCACAATATTGCGATGAACTGGTGGCACTCAAACAAGGCTGTCTGCTCAAACAGGGCACGCCTGCCGACATCATGACCACCGAAGTGCTCGACGATATTTACAGCGTGCAGATGAACATCATCCGCCACCCGCAAAGCGGCGTGCCGGTGGCCTTGCCTTAACCAGCGTGCTCTGCCGCATTCTTTATATTCTTTCAGACGGCCTCTTGGCAAAACAGGCCGTCTGAAACGCTTAATTATTGTGTTTATGTTCAAATTCTTTTCAGACGGCCTCAAAGCCGCCCCTTTTGCTTTACTGCTCTTGCCTGCCTTTGTGTACGCCGCGCCGCGTGTGGCGACTTCTGATTGGTCAACCGCCGAAACGCTTACCGCCATGGGCCATCCGCCCGTGAGCGTGGGCGACAAACGCGCTTACGGCGATTGGGTAAACTACCCGCCGCTGCCGCAAACCACGCTGGATGCCGGGCTGCGTTTCCAACCCAATTTGGAGCGGCTGTATCAAATCAAACCGGATATGTTTATCCAATCGCCTTGGTTCGGCCATCTGAAAGCGCAGTTTGAGCGCGTGGCGCCGGTGCGTGAAATCAGCTTTGCCGGCAGCAACGGCATTCAATACGCGCAAACGCTCGCCAGCACGCGCGAGTTGGGCGACATCATTGGCGATACCGCCGCTGCCGAACGCTTAATCCGACAAACTGAAAATCAATTGGCCAAACAGCGCCAAGCGCTCGCGCCTTATACCGGCAGGCCGCTGGCGGTGGTGCAGTTTATCGATGCCCGTCATCTGCGTATTTACGGCAACACCAGTTTGTTTCACGTGGTGATGCACAAGCTCGGTTTGAAAAACGCTTGGCAGGGCGAAGCCAACGAATGGGGGTTTGCCAACATCGCCCTCACCGATTTGGCCAAACTGCCGCCTGATACGCTCTTGCTGATTGTGCAGCCGCACCCGCGCAACACCCGCGCCGCGCTGGAAAAAAGCGCGCTGTGGCAGCGGCTGCCGTTTGCCAAACCGCAAAACCGCCGCGTGCTGCCGCCCTCTTGGAGCTACGGCGCGTTGCCCTCGATGCAGCATTTCGCCAACGAATTAACGGCCAAACTGCCGTCTGAAAAGGAGGCAGCATGGTAAACCTTTTCAGACGGCCTGTGAGCCTCTGGGCTTTGTGCCTGTTTGTTGCCGCTGCCGTATGCAGCATCTGGATTCTCAAGCTGCAATGGTCGTTGCCGTGGGCAGATTTGTTTGCCCCGGCCGATACATTGCCGCTGGATGCGCTGATGGTGCAAAACAACACCTTGCCGCGCATGGCGATGGCGCTGTTGGCAGGTGGCGCTTTATCGTTGGCAACCATGTTGTTGCAGCAAATCATGCGCAATCCGCTTGCTTCCGACAGCACATTGGCCGTGAGCAGCGGCGCACAAACCGCGCTGGTGGCCGCTACCGTGTTCGCGCCCGCGCTTTTGGCCTATGGCAATGCCCCGGTGGCGTTTGCCGGTGCGGCGCTGGCTTTGGTGATGGTATTGTGGTTGTCGGCACGGCGCGAATTGGTGCCGCTGATGGTGGTGCTGGCCGGTTTGGTGAC
>CAYVIS010000123.1:0-6285 GCA_964451565.1 uncultured Neisseria sp. | reverse complement strand
TTCAGACGGCCCGCACCAAGTAAATATACAATATAATGAAATATTTGTAGCCTTTTCAGAAAAAAATATTTATTTCCGGTTTAATGAGTTAAATCAAATAAAAGGCCGTCTTAAAGCATGCCGCCTTTTTAGCGTTGATTTCATATTATCAATTATTGCCGCCGCTCTTGCTGGAAACGAGGCCGTCTGAGGATTTCAGACGGCCTCGTTTGCCAAACCGTTTCAGCTTTTTATTGCCCCGCCTCGGCACGAATGCCGCAAATTTTTTGCCGATGGCACAAGCAAATCAACCCTGCCGACACTCGGCAAACATATCCAAATCCCGTTTGTATTCATGGGTTTTCACATCAGTCACACCGATAACCGAATGAAACAGATTGTCGTATGAATAAGCTTTTGCGGCATTTTTCTGCATACAGGCCGATGAAATGCCTAAATCTTGATACCAGCTCGGGTTGGCCCAGAAAATCATCGGAATATGGGTTTGCTGGCTCGGTGCCACCGCATACGGCGCGGCGTGCAGATACATGCCGTTTTCGCCCAGCGATTCGCCGTGGTCGGAAAAATACCATAAAGCAGCATCAATATTTTGCTGTTTTTTCAACAGATTAATGGTTTCCGACAGCATATGGTCGATATAAAGAATCGTGTTGTTGTAGGTGTTTTGCAGCGCGGTGTTGTCGCAATCCTGAATCTGGTTGGTGTCGCAGGTGGGTGTGAATTTGCGGAATTCATCGGTATAACGCTGATAATATGCCGGGCCGTGGCTGCCCATGGTGTGCAACACGATTACGCCGTCATCCGGCATGGCCTGAATTTCCTGTTCCAAACCGTTGAGCAGCGCCATATCCAAACACCCTTCGCTGCCACATTGGCTTTTTGCGGCCAGCTCACGCATATCGATGTGCTTGATGCGGTCGCACGCACCTTTGCAGCCGCTGTCGTTTTCGCGCCAACTGGTGTACACCCCGGCTCGCTGCAACACGTCCATCAAGCCTTCCTGATGTTTGGCGGTATTGCCGTTGTAATCGCTGCGATTCATGCGGGAAAACATGCACGGCACGGAAATGGCGGTGGCGGTGCCGCAGGAAGACACGTTCGGATAATTAATCACTTCGGCGCCCATTTTTTTCAACTCGGGCGTAGTATCCGGCGCGCCGGTATTCAAACCCCAGTTTTGCGCGCGTGTGGTTTCACCCACCACCAATACCAGCAGACGTTTGCGCTCATGCGGCGTGCGGTCGCGCTTGGCATCCAGGCCGATTTGCTCAAACGGGCGGTTTGCATCGTAAAGGTTATACACCGTTTTGAAGCTTGCACCGATAAAATTGGTGGGCACAATTTGGTGGTTGATGCCTTTATTGTTGCGGAAAAAAGAAGCATAGTTTTGATATGCCACCGCCGCCACTGCACCCACCACCAATACCGAAACCAACAAACTCAACGCGCGCCAGCCCAGCCCTTGATACCAGCTTGCAGCCGTGCTGATTTCGGCATAACGCGCATACAACACCGCAGGCAGCACACCCGCCAGCAACACCCAGCCGATAAATTTCACCGAAAGCCAAGCCGAAGCTTCAGACGGCGTGGTTTGCAGCAGGTTTTGAATCATGTCGGCATTGAAATAAATATTTTGCACCATCACCGCATAAGCCGCACCCGCGCCCAACACCAACAGCAGCGGCATCAACACCCGATGCACTTTCGGCCAAAACAAAAGCTGTATCGCAAAATTCAGCGCCGCTAGAATAAACAGCGGCATGGTGGCCAGCAGCAGCCAGTCATGCCCGGCCGCAGATTGGCTTTTCTGCCAGGTTGCCTGCCAGAAGCCGATATTCAATACCAGCATGCAATAAAGTGAAAACAACAATACCGCGCGGTTGGCGCTTAAACGGAAGTGCATACATCCTGCCTTTTATTTTTGTGAATGAGGAACGGCACGGATTGTAGGCAGCAAAAATTAAGACAGGCTTAAGCCCGCAAGAATATATAAATAATCATATTAATCAATAGATTATAATTAAATTATTTATTTTGGCGTTTCTTGAACGATATTTAAGCCTGCCTTAAGCCAACTGTATTTAAATGCACTCACAGCCACAGGCTGAACCACCATTTAAATACAGGAGAAACACTATGTTAAAACCAGCTCTTTTCGGCCTGATGGCCGCTGTTGCTTCCGTTGCCGCCTTCGCTTCCGCCGATTGCGTGAAACACCCGCAAAACGAGCAAATTGCGCCGGCTAAATTCCAACAGCAATTGCAAGATCAGGGCTATCAGATTAAAAAATTCAAAACCAGCGGCAACTGCTATGAAATCTACGGCAAAAACAAGCAAGGTCAAAAAGTGGAAATTTATTTCGACACCAAAACCGGCAGCATCGTAAAAAGCGAAACCGACTGATTGCAGCAAACTTTGCCAAACACATCACGCATCAGGCCGTCTGAACGCTTTCAGACGGCCTTTATACCCAATATTTCCGATTATCAGGATAATGTCATGAACATCATCAAAGTTTGGGATTTACCCGTCCGCCTCTGCCATTGGGCACTGGCCGCCTGCGTATTGGCCAATCTTGCCTTCACCGAAAGCGGCAGCAACCTGCACGAATTCATCGGCTATACCGCCGGCGCCATCGTTGTTTTCCGTTTGCTGTGGGGCTTGATCGGCAGCCGATACGCCCGCTTCAGCGATTTCTGGCCCGCACCCGCCCGCCTGCACGCGCATTGGCAGCTGTTGAAACAGCACCAACCGAGCCGCCATCTCGGCCACAATCCGTTCGGCGCCCTGATGATGCTTGCGCTGTGGGCCGTGGTTATCGGGCTGGGCATCAGCGGTTATCTGATGAACACCGATCAATTTTGGGGCGACGAAACCGTCGAAGCCGTTCACGAAATCCTGGCCAACAGCTTGATGGTGCTGGTCGGCCTGCATGTTTTGGCCGCGCTGCTGATGTCGCACATCGAAAAAACCAACCTTGTGCGCGCCATGATTACCGGCAAAAAACAGCAGCCCGATTGAATAAAGGCCGTCTGAAAAAATATGCACACGAGCGTATCGTTAAGATTCACTTAAGCCGGCTATGTTTTAATGATTTCACAGCCATCAGAGTGGCTGTATTCCTTTATCAAAATATTTCTGCCTGTGTCGTTTCGGATAACACAGGCAGTTTTTTCAACACAATGATAAGATACCGACATGCGTATTTTACTGATTGAAGACGACCCTATCATCGGCGACGGCCTCTACCACGGCCTGCAAAAACACGGCTTTACCGCCGATTGGTTTAAAAACGGCATCCACGGCCGCGACGCACTTGCCGCCGCGCCTTACGATGCCGTGGTGCTCGACCTCAGCCTGCCCGATGCAGACGGCATGAGCATTCTCGCGCATTGGCGCGCCCGCAAGCTCGACACGCCCGTGCTGATTCTTACCGCCCGCGATGCCTTGCCCGACCGCCTGGCCGGGTTGAACGCCGGTGCCGACGATTATCTGTGCAAACCCTTTGCGCTCGACGAAGTGGCCGCCCGCCTGCTCGCCTTAATCCGCCGCAGCCAGGGCCGCGCCAGCGCCGGGCTGGTTTACGGCGCGCTCAGCCTCGACCCCGCCGCTAAAACCGCCAGCCTGCGCGGCACACCGCTCACCCTCACCCAGCGCGAATACATGCTGCTCGAGCTGTTATTGTCGCAACCCAAACACGTTCACAGCCGCGCCCAAATCGAAGACAAACTCTACGGCTGGGACCAGGAAGTGGAAAGCAACGCCGTAGAAGTGCACATCCACCACCTGCGCAAAAAAATCGGCACCGCATTCATCCAAACCCGCCGCGGCCTCGGCTACCAAATCGGAGCAGCGCCCGAATGAACCGACCCCGCCCGCCAGCCAGCATCCGCCGCCGCCTGCTCGTTTACCTCAGCGGCGGCCTCTTGGCCTTGTGGCTCGCCACCGCCGTCGGCAGCGCCGCCATCGCCCTGCACGAAATCAACGAAATGGCCGACAGCCAGATGAGCCAGCTCGCCGGTTCGCTGATGCAACTTTCCCGCCCGCTGCCCCAAACAGAAGAAAACCGCGTGCGCAACGGGCTGGCCGCCAACGAATTTCACCGCGACAGCAACAACGGCTTCGCCATCTGGGATGCCCAAGGCCGCCTGCTGATTGCCGACGCATCGGGTAGCAACATTCCTTTTCAGACGGCCTCAGGTTTTCACAACAACCGCCCCGTCTGGCAAGGCGGCGCCTGGCGTTATCTTTATCTGCACGACGATGCCAGCGGCCACACCGTCGCCGTATCCCAGCGCCTGAAAGAGCGTTTCGCCACCCTCACCAACGCCTTGTGGGTGCAACTCAGTTTGTCGTTATTGATGCTGCCCGTGCTGATGTGGCTGATTGCCTACGGCATCCGCCGCGGCCTCGAACCGCTCGGCCGTCTGACCCAAGAGCTGAAAACGCGCGACGGCCAAAGCCTGCAAGCCGTATCAGAAAACGTGCCCGTCGAAACCCTGCCGTTGGTGCAGTCGCTCAACGATTTACTCTCACGCATCGCCGCCACCCTCGAGCGCGAACAGCGTTTCACTTCCGATGCCGCCCACGAATTGCGCAGCCCGCTGGCTGCCCTCAAAATCCAGGCCGAAGTCTTGGCCATGAGCCAAAACGAAACCGAGCAGCAACACCACCTCGGCAACATCCGTGCCAGCATCGACCGCGCCAACCGCCTCACCGAGCAACTGCTCACCCTCTCCCGCCTCGACCCCATGCAGGCATTGCCCGACGCGCAGCCGCTCAACTGGCAAGACATCGCCCATCAAGCGCTGCAAAGCGTGAACCTGCACGCGCGCGAACAGCGCATACAGCTCAAACTCGAATGCCCCGACGGCTTCGAACACGTTTTTCCCGCCGAAGGCAACCCGCTGCTGCTGCAACTGATGTTGCGCAACCTGCTCGACAACGCCATCCGCTACAGCCCCGAACACAGCCGTGTCACCCTGCATCTCGATTCAGACGGCCTCAGCGTGTGCGACGAAGGCCCCGGCATCGCTGAAGCCCACCTGCCGCGCATCCGCGAACGCTTCTTCCGCCCCGCCGGGCAAACCCAACAAGGCAGCGGCCTGGGTTTATCCATCGTCGAAAGCATCGCCACGTTGCACGGCTTGAAAATGACCATCGGCAACCGCCCAAACGGCGGATTGTGTGTGACGTTGTCAAGCGTTCAGCCAACCCGCCCGATGCCGTCGGCAGATGCTTGAACATATTTGGCGGGCAATCATCAGCCCAAGTCTTTGCAAAATAGCCTTTCTGTCGCTTCCACCTGATGCAAACCTTGCATAAAAAAGGCCGTCTGAAAATATTTTTCAGACGGCCTTTATCTATCTAAACAAACAATAAAACCTTAAATTTCAATACCATCCATCTTAGCCACGGTATTGATGTCTTTATCGCCCCTGCCGGAAAGATTGACCAAAATCACCTGGTCTTTGCCCATTTTCGGCGCTTCGGCCATCGCCCAAGCCAGCGCGTGGCTGCTTTCGAGCGCAGGGATAATGCCCTCGTAGTGGCACAAATCGTGAAACGCATCCATCGCCGCTTCATCGCCTGCGGCGTGGTATTCCACGCGGCCGATATCGGCGAGATGGCTGTGCTCGGGGCCGATGCCGGGGTAATCCAAACCGGCGGATACCGAATGGGTGCCGAGCACCTGGCCGTTTTCATCCTGCATCAGATAGCTGCGGAAACCGTGCAGCACGCCGATGGGCGCGTGCGACGAAATCGGCGCGGCGTGTTCCGGCGTATTCAGGCCGTGGCCGCCCGCTTCCACGCCCACCAAACGCACGTTTTCTTCTTCGATATAGGGGTAAAACAGGCCAATGGCATTCGAGCCTCCTCCCACGCAGGCCACGGCCACATCGGGCTGGCGGCCGATGGCTTCGAGCATCTGCTCTTTGGCTTCATTGCCGATGACGCACTGAAAATCGCGCACCATTTCAGGATACGGCGCGGGGCCGGCGGCAGTGCCGATGATGTAAAAGGTGTCGTCCACCCGCGCCACCCATTCGCGCATGGCTTCGTTCATTGCGTCTTTCAAGGTGCGCGAACCGCTGTCCACGCCCACCACGTTGGCACCCAGCAATTTCATGCGGTACACATTCGGCGCTTGGCGTTGAATATCGTCCACGCCCATATACACATGGCATTCCATTCCAAAACGCGCCGCCACAGTCGCCGAAGCCACACCGTGCTGACCCGCACCGGTTTCGGCAATCACCCGTTTTTTACCCATGCGCTGCGCCA
>CAYVIS010000122.1:0-6309 GCA_964451565.1 uncultured Neisseria sp. | reverse complement strand
TCACCACTTTAATCGGCGAGGCGCTGCCGTAGCGCGCCCAAATGCTCATCGGCGAGAGCAGGTGAATCAGGTTCACCTGGCCGCTGAGAAAGGCTTCCACCAGCGATGCCCAGCTGCGGAACAACACCGGTTTGGCCACATTTTCCACGCCATGCTTGGCAAACAAGCCCTGCGCGTGCGCCACCAACAGCGGCGTGGCGTCGGTAATCGGCAGATAGCCGATGGTCAGCGGCGCATCGGGGTTTTGCGCGGCACGCTGCCCGCAGGCCTGCAACAGCGGCAGGCTGCCTGCGGTGCTAAACAGGGCGGCGAGTTTGAGAAAATCGCGGCGGCTGGTCATGGGGGTTTCCTTGTGTGTGTGTTGTGCTGATTGGTGTTGGTATTATGTTGAGGCCGTCTGAATACTTGGTTTGCCGAGCATCTGGATTGTCGGGTCAAGCCTGGGTAGCGTAGCGGACTTGCGCAGCTACAATGACGGACGGTTGATTATTCGCTTCAGGGTTTGGCTTTAACGCTATCGGTTTATCTGTTAAAGGCCGTCTGAAACCCTATCAAATATTTTTACAAACCTGCCGAAACACCTGCGCTGAGCCTGTCGAAGTGCCTGCGCTGAGCCTGTCGAAGCGTTCAGACGGCCTAAATCACAAATTCCACCGTGTCCACCTGCCGTTTGTGGCCGTGGGCATCGCGCAGCGCCTGCAGGATTTCCACCCGCTCCTGATTCATTTCCAGCAGCGCATCGTGGCGCGGATAGGGTCGGCTGAGCGTCCATTCGCCGATTTGGCGGCCGGGTTTGTTGCCGATGAGGATGGCGCGGTCGGCCACAATCAGCGCTTCGTCGATGTCGTGCGTCACCATCACCGCGCTGGCGTTGTGGCGCGAAATCAGCGTGCGCAGCAAATCCTGCATTTCGGTGCGGGTGACGGCATCGAGTGCGGAAAATGGCTCATCAAGCAGCCACACTTCGGGATTGCGCGCCAACACCCGCGCCAGCGACACGCGTTGCGCCATGCCGCCGGAGAGCTCGCTCGGAAACATATCCGCCGCGTGCGCCAGGCCCACTTCTTCGATGGCGGCTTCCACCCGCGCTTTGCGTTCGGCGCGTCCCAATTCGGGCTGGCTTTTGAAATCGAGGCCGAACGCCACATTGTCGCGCACGTTCAGCCACGGCAGCAGCGTCGCCTGTTGGAACACAAATCCCAAGCGCGGGTGCGGCTTGGTGAGCGGCTCGCCAAACAGGCGCACTTCGCCATTCAAGGGCTTGGCCAATCCGGCCAACACGCGCAGCAGCGACGATTTGCCCACGCCGCTGGGGCCCATCAGGCCGATGAGTTCGCCCTCTTTCACGTCCAGCGAAAAATCGCGCAACACGGTGTTGATGCCGCCGTTTTGCGGGTAGCCGAGCGTGATGCGGCGGGCGGAAAGCAGGGTCATGGGCAGGTCCTCGAAAATAAAAATGACACAGGGGCAGCGTGCGACTATAAATAAAAGCCGTCTGAAACGGAAAGAATATTCCAAGCTATCTAAAGAATTTTTGGCTATAAGGCCGTCTGAATAAATCTATAGTGAATTAAATTTGAACCAGTGCAGCGTTGGACTCACCTTGCCGTACTAGATGTACTGTCTGCGGCTTCCCGCCTTGCCCTGATTCAAATTTAATCCACTATAACCGCTTCTTGGTGAGCCTGCCGAACCGTTCAGACGGCCATTTGCCGATTGCGCGGATTTCGGTAGAATAAACGCATCAACCCGACGGGATCCGCCCCATGAGCCTGTATCAAAAATTACCCGACCCGATTTTGAAAGAAGAAACCCGCCGCGAAATCAAGGCGCGCGAGTCTTACCATGTGTTGAAGATTATTTCCGAATTTGTGGAAGCGGGCGAAGAGCTGCATGCCATCCAGCCTGCGGTGAGCATCTACGGCAGCGCCCGCACCAAAAGCGACCACCCGGAATATCTGTTTACCGAACGCTTGGCCCGCAAGCTCTCCGATGCCGGTTTTTCCGTGATTTCCGGCGGCGGCCCCGGCATCATGGAAGCGGCCAACAAAGGCGCGTTTGCGGGCAAAAGCCCGGCGGTGGGGCTGAATATTGTGTTGCCGCACGAGCAACACGGCAATCCGTATCAGGATTTGTCCATCAAATTCCAACATTTTTTCCCGCGCAAAGTGATGTTTGTGAAACACGCGGTGGCTTATGTGGTGATGCCCGGCGGCTTCGGCACGCTTGACGAATTGTTTGAAAGCCTCACGCTGGTGCAAACCGGCAAAACGCCGAGCCGGCCGATTATTCTGGTCGGACGCAGCTTCTGGCAGGGCATGCTTGATTGGATTAAAGCGCAGCTTTTGGGCAACGGTATGATTTCGGAATGTGATTTGGATTTGTTCCGCATCATTGATGATGAAGACGAAATCATCGAGCATATTTTCGAACATTACGACCGCATCAACGAAGAATTGTGTTCGCCTGCGGATAATAGCTGGACGTTGGGTTTATAAATATTCCGCACCAAACCAAGGCCGTCTGAACATTCAGACGGCCTTGGTTTTTCACATGAAAACATCAATACGATTTATACGGCAGGAATTTGCCCGACATCACGATGTTGACACGGTCGCCTTTCGGATCGGCTTCGCGTTGGATGTCCATCGAGAAATCAATCGCGCTCATGATGCCGTCGCCGAATTCTTCGTGAATCAGCGCTTTCATGGTGGTGCCGTAAACGCTGATGACTTCATACAGGCGGTACACCAGCGGGTCGGCGGGCACGGCGGTGGGCAGGCAGCCTTTGTAGGGCACTTCTTGCAGCCATTTGGCGGCTTCGGTATCCAGGCCGAAGATTTCGGCCACGGTGGCGGCCTGCTCGGCACTCAAAGCCATCTGGCCGAGGCAGGCGGCGGTGACCCATTCTTTGCTCAAGCCCACTTTGGCGGCAACTTCTTCCCATTTCAGGCCTTTGCTTACTTTGGCGGCGACAATCATTTCGGTTACGTCGTTACGGCTGGTAATCATGGTAATGCTCCTCTTTCGGTTAACGGGTGTGAATCGGTGATCTTGCAATGGTAAAGCCATTTCAGGCGGCGGGGCGGCTGATGCGGATTTCCGCCGTGACCTCGCCGTGGTGTTTTTGCTGCAGATAAAGCTCGGCATCGCTCTCGGCGGCCACTTCCCAGCCGCAGCTGCGCTCGGGGCTGCCGGATACCACTACCGACAGGCTTTTGGTTTTCAGGCGCACCACCGGCTCGTCGTGGGCATAAGGCTCGTGCGGCTGCCCCATGATTTCGGCGGCGATGATGTCGGCCTGGCGGCTCAGGGGCGCGATGAAGCGGCAGGGTTTGCCGTTTAAATCGATACAGTCGCCCAGTGCGTAGATGTCTTCTTTGCTGGTTTGCAGCGTGGCGGGGTCGACGCGGATGCCGCTGACCGGGTGAAACGCCAGCCCGGCGCGCTCGGGCAGGCGGCCTTCGATTTTGAGGCCGGTGGCCACCACAATTTGATCGGCATGATTCACATGGGCGATGCCCTCGGCATCAATGCTGCTCAAGAGGTAGCCGCCATCTTCTGCGCGACTCACGCCGCCGACATTGCGCCCGCCGCAATAGCGGATGCCTTGTGCTTCAAGCGAATCGGCCAGCCGTTTGGCGGCGTTGTCGGGCAGCAGGCCGGAGAGCGGGTAATCGGCGCGGTCGATAATGGTGACTTGATGGCCGGCGCGGCAGATGTCTTCGGCCAACTCGGTGCCAATCATGCCGCCGCCGATAATCGCCACTTGCTGCGGTTTGGCCGCCAGCGCTTTTTGCAGACCGTCGAAGCCGTTCAAATGGTTGACGCGCCAGCAGTATTGCGCAGGCAACACATCAGGCATAAACGGCGTGGCGCCCATGGCAAACACGAGTTTGTCGTAGGTAAACGCGCCGCGCGTGGTGCGGATTTGTTTCAGATGGCTGTCGATATTGAGCACGAAGGTTTGCGGCAGCAGCGTCACATTCAGTTCGGCGGCGGCATCCTGCCCGGCTTTTTTAACGATTTTGCCGGCATCCATGCCTTTGCTGATGGCAATCGACAATTCGGGTTTGTGGTAGCGGTCGCCTTTGCAGGCGGTGACCATCAGCAGCGGGCTGGCTTCGTCGAGGCTGCGCACGGCTTCGGCCACGGCCCAGCCGGCCATGCCGCCGCCGAGGATAATCACGCCGTAATGGTCGGCCGGGGCGGTTTTGTTTTCCTGCGGCACGATGTTGAGCACGCGCGGGATAAACAGCTCGAAATCGCTTTTGCCCACGCCGCAGAGCGGGCACACCCAATCATCGGGAATGTCTTCAAACTTGGTGCCGGGGGCGATGCCGCTGTCGGGGTCGCCTTCCACTTCGTCGTAAATCAGGCCGCAGGCACGGCAGATGTATTTTTTCCAATCGTCGTCATTGGCGGGGTTGAGTGCGTCTTGCACGCTTTTGGCGAGGCTGTTCATGCGGGCATCTCCTCGGTGATCAGTTGTTGTGCCAAAAAGCGCAGATGCTTGATGGCGGGGGTGACGATGGCGACGAACTGGGCTTCGCGCACGCGCCGTTGGGCGGATGCGGCGGCCAGATAGCCGCGTGCGCCGGTGTGCATCAGTGCGGCTTCGCTGGCGCGCAAGCAGTATTTGGCGCCTTGTGCACGCAAGTCGATAACATCGAGCAGAAAATCTTTGCTGGTATCAAATGGGGTTTGCGCCATTTCTCGGGTTTGCTTGGCGGCGGCATCGAGCACGGTTTGCAGACCGCCGGCTTGGTCTTCGAGAAATTGGTTCACATGGCCGAGCTGGTCTTCCACGCTCTTGATGTCGTCGATGCAGCCTTCGATGATGCCCAGCCCCAAGCCCATTTGCAGCAGGATAAATGAGGCGCGGATTTTTAAGATAAACGGTTTGGCCGGATCGGCGATGATGTCGTCTTGCGGCACGAAATAGTCTTTCAGGCCGATGCCGTAGGTGCCGCTGCCTTCCATGCCGCTGAATTTGGGGCATTGACGCAATTCGGCGCGCTCGTCGAGGCGCAGCAGAAACAGAATATCGTAAGGTGCGCCCGAGCCTTCCACTTGCGCCACCGCGCCGCAGTATTGGCCGCGGCCGATGTGGCTCACCCACGGCAGGCTGCCGGATACGCTGTAGCCGCCGGGCACTTTTTTGGCACGCAAGGCCATCGGCTCGATGTCGGTCCAGGCTTTCATGGGGTTGGAAAGCGCGGTGCCGCCGAAGGTTTGGCCGTGGATGTGGGTTTTAATCACGTCGCCGCTATTGATGGCGGGGTTTTCCGATTGATCGAGATAAAGGCCGCAGGCATGGTGCGCCCAGGTCATGAAACCGGTGGTGCCGCACACGCGGCTCACGGCACGCATGGCGTCAATCGCCAGATCGAAACGCAAACCTTGTGTGCTCATGTGCGGCGCCAGCGCGCCCACGGCACCGAATTTGCCCATGATGTCGAGCGGGTAATAGCCCAAATCGATATCGTAGGTTTTCGGGGCGAGGTCTTCGCGGGCGATGGTTTCCACCGCTTGCAGCATCTGGCTGCTGTCGGCCCATTCGGGCACGAACAATTCGGGCGGATGTTGCAGGAATGCTTGGCTCAGGGTGGTCATGGTGCGTGCCTTTCTGTGCGGGTGTTCAAAGTGTTTTTGAATAAAGCCGTGTGGAATGGGTTGTATTCAAAAAGATTTTGGGGTTTTCAGACGGCCTGTTTAAAAGGCCGTCTGAACGTTTCTATTACAAGGTGCCGATTTCAAACGCCACCGGATTGCGCATGGTGTTGGCTACCGGTGAGAAATAGTTGGCGTGTTGCACGATTTCGTCGAGCACGGCTTTGTCGGCATCGCCTTCAATGTCTACCTTCACGCGGATGGCCTGAAAGCCCATTTGCGCCGGTTCGCGCTCGGCACCGCCCGCGCCCCAGGCAGCGGTGTTGCCGATATCGGCTTCGAGAAACACTTCGAGCTTGCTCAATTTCACTTTGCGGTGGGTGGCCACGGCGGTGATGCCCACCACCAGGCAGCCGCCCAGCGCGCTCAATACCACTTCACCCGGTGCGGGGGCGGTGTTGTCGCCGAAAAGATGGAAAGGCTCGTCTACCACAACGCCGGGGTGGCAGGGGTCGCCGCTGGTGAGGTAGCTGATGGTGCGGAATTTGCCCACTGATTTGGTGTGGACTTTGTTGGTGCCTTTGCGGTCGGGGTTTTCACGGCCCATTGCGGCAAATTTTTCCAGGCCGTCGGCATCGATGGGGCGCAGGTAGGTGGTGTCGGTCATTTTTCAAACTCCTCTTTCGTGTGGATGGT
>CAYVIS010000121.1:0-6313 GCA_964451565.1 uncultured Neisseria sp. | reverse complement strand
CCTTTCGTTCAGACGGCCTTTTGTTACCGATGTTTACCCCAGCAAACTACTGAAATATTTCACCAGCGTGATGCCGCTCAACACCGCCATCGCCACTACCGCAACGATGCCGGCCAGCGTCATCCACAATGGATGTTTGTAGTCGCCCACGATTTTGGTTTTGTAGGCGGCCAGCAGCATCAGGCCGAGGGCGATGGGCAGAATCAGGCCGTTGAGCGTGCCGACCAGCACCAGAATCTGCGCGGGGCGGCCGACGGTGGCGAGCACGGCGGTGGAAATGATGATAAAGCCGATAATCCATTTGTTGCGGTGGCGCTCGATGGCGGGGCTCAAACCGGCGATAAAGGATACGGACGTATAAGCCGCGCCAATCACCGAGGTAATCGAAGCCGCCCAAATCACCATGCCGAAAATCAGCAGGCCGGTGTTGCCTGCCACATGGGCAAACGGGGTGGAAGCCGGGTTTTTCGGATCCAACGCCACGCCTTGAGAGACCACGCCGAGCACGGCCAGAAACAGCACCACGCGCATGATGGAGGCAATCAGAATCGCCGACACCGAGCTTTTGCTCACTTCGGGCAGCGCGGCTTTGCCTTTGATGCCCGCATCGAGCAGGCGGTGCGCACCGGCGAAGGTGATGTAGCCGCCGACCGTGCCGCCGACCAGCGTGACGATGGCGATGGCGTCCAATTCAAGCGGTACGACCGTGCGCAGCGCCGCTTCACCCAAGGGTGGGCTGGCTTTGATGGCGACATAAATGGTGAGCGCAATCATGATAAAACCCATCACTTGGGCGAAACGGTCCATGATTTTTCCGGCTTCGCGAAACAGGAAAATGCCGATGGCGATGGCGCCGCTGATAATCGCGCCCATTTCCGGCGTGATGCCGGTGAGGATGTTCAAACCCAGTCCTGCGCCGCCGATGTTGCCGATGTTAAACGCCAACCCGCCCATGACGATTAACAGCGCCAGAAAATAACCTGCCCCGGGGATGACTTTGTTGGCAATATCCTGCGCGCGTTGTTCGGAAACGGCGATGATGCGCCAGATATTCAATTGCGCACCGATGTCGAGCAGAATCGACAGCAAAATCACAAAGCCGAAACTCGCCAGCAACGTTTGCGTGAAGGTGGCGGTTTGGGTGAGGAAACCGGGGCCGATGGCGGAAGTGGCCATCAGAAAGGCCGCGCCCATTAATGCGCTGCGGTTGGATGGTTGGGACATGGTTTGCTCCTTGGATGGTCGGATGTTAGCGGCGGAGTGGTGCAGGGTATGGCTTTATTCGGGCGCTCTGCCGCTGTGTTCAGACGGCATGCTTGGCAGCTCAAAATAGCTTAATCCGTACACCAATTCATGCAAACGGCTGATACGGGCTTGGTCGGTATAGTCTTCAATGATGAGTTGGTCGGCGCTGACGGGCGGCTCTGCTTTGGCGGCCAGTTGCGCCAGGCTTGCCTGCAATTGGGGCACTTGGCTGCGGTGGGCGGCAAGGTAGCGGTTGAAATCATATTGTTGTAGCTTCGGGCACATTTCGGGATGGCAGAACATGATGAGGCTGTATTGGTACAAAGTCCAACCTTCAGGCTGCAGCACATTTCGGTCGCCATCTCTGAGTATCCCGTCAAAATGGTTGTCGCGGCGGTGAATCATGGGCGGGCTGATGGTGGTTTGAAGGAGGTTGCGGTTGACATTGCTCATGTCGAAGCGGCTGCTGTCGAATTGCCGCTCGAGGTCGGCTTGGATTTCGGTATAAAGCTGCCGACCCAGCGTATATTCACGGGCTTCTTTGTCTGCTTCGGCAGGCTCGTGCGCGCCGCGAAACACCGGCACGGTCGGTAAATCGACGTGGAAAGAGTGTTGGAAAGGCTGCACTTTGCTTTGCTGGTAAATCCACACGTTTTCCTGCGCCTGCAATCGGGCTTGTCGGGCAAGATAAGGAGCTTTAGCTTCGGCTTCGGAATGTTTGTTTTCCAGCATCTGTGCCTGCTCCAGCAGCCGGCCGGTGTCGAAATGCCTGTAAACCCGCTCTTGCTGGGATTTAATCAGGCGGCGGTTTTGAAACAGATAAAGCGCGCGCTGTTCGTTGCTTTTGCCGGGCAGAAAGCTGAGCCACGGATCGGCTTCAGCCAGCAATATCTGCTCGTGCGCTTGCAAGATGTCGGGCTGCGTGACCAGCATGGGCGTACCTTCGGCGGTGACAATGACCAACGCATAACCGCCTTGCTGCCAATCGATGCCGTTTAGGAAATAATCGGGCGCGGTATGGGCGGCTTTGTCGCACCCGCCGATTAAAAGCAGCAACAGCAGGGCGGCGAAAAAGCGCAAGCTTCGATGTGGCAATGGCATGAAAAAATGCAAAGCAAGCTCCTTTCATTTGAAATATCCGACAAGCGCTTGAGGCCGTCTGAAGACGGTGGCCTGTATCGGAACCCGCAGCGCAAACTGTTTCAGACGGCCTCAATCCGAATGCCGTTGCTTTGCAGCGCGGCGCTGATTTTGTCGGCAAACTCCAGCGCGTGGGCGCCGTCGCCGTGCAGACAGATGCTGTCGGCCTGAACAGCGATTTTGCCGCCGCCGTCTACAGTGTTGACCGTACCTTCGCGCACCATCTGCAACACTTGCGCAATCGCTTCTTCATCGTTGTCGATTTGGGCATCGGCGCGGCTGCGCGGCACCAGCGCGCCGTTGGGCAGGTAGCGGCGGTCGGCGAACACTTCTGAAATCACGCCCAATCCGGCGGCTTTGCCTGCTTCGAGCAGTTGGCTGCCGGAGAGCGCCATCAGTTTCAATTCGGGGTTGAAACGGCGCACGCAGTCGGCCACGCGGTCGGCCAATGTTCGGTCGGCGGCGGCGCGGTTATATAGCGCACCGTGCGGTTTCACATAGGCCATCTGAAGCCCTTCGGCATCGCACAAAGCTTGCAGCGCGCCAAGTTGGCCATTCAGACAGGCATAGAGCTCGGTTTCGGATAAATCCATATCGGTGCGGCCGAAATTGGCGCGGTCGGGATAGCCAGGATGCGCGCCCACCCGCACGCCGTATTGTTTTGCCCACACCAGCGCGCGCTGCATGTCGGCAGGGCTGCCCGCATGCAGGGCGCAGGCGATGTTGGCGGAGGAAACACGTTGCAGCAGCGCTTGATCGTTGCCGCAGCCTTCGGCGAGGTCGGCGTTCAAATCAACCATCATGATGGGCTATCCTTTTGATTTGGTTTAAATAGGTTTGGTTTTTTTGTTGCAGTTTAAGGGCTTGTGCGGCGGAGGCCGTCTGAAAAGCGATTTTACTGCCGAAGCGGATTTGCGCCAGCCGCCCCAAATCGGCGGCAGCCACGCAGGCGATTTTCGGGTAGCCGCCGGTGGTTTGGGTGTCGGCCATCAATACAATCGGCTGGCCGGACGGCGGTACTTGGATGCTGCCAAACGCCACGGCGTGCGAGAGCATTTCCAAGGGCTGCGCCAGCGCCAGTTCCGTGCCTTGTAGGCGGTAGCCCATGCGGTTGCTGCTGCTTTGCAGCGTCCACGGTTGTTGCCACAAAGCTTGCTGCGCTTCGGGCGTGAAGGCGGCGTATTCGGATGAGGGCAGGGCGTGGATGCGGTGGGTGAGGGGAATCGGTGCGATACCGATGCGCGGTAGTTTACGCGCACCTTTGCCGAGCGGAATTTCATCGTCTGCTTGCACACACCGGCCTTGCCAGCCGCCGAATGCGGCTTTCAAATCGGTGCTGCGTGCGCCCAGAATTTCCGGCACGTCAAATCCGCCCGCTACGCATAAATAGCCATACATGCCTTGCACGGCGCGGGTGAGGGTGAGCGTTTGGCCGCACCGCGCGGTGTAGCGCCAATAAGAATGCACCGGTTCGCCATCCAAATCGGCTTCATACAATGCGCCGGTGATGCAAAACGGCGTGTCACGCGTAAATGATAGTGTGATGCTGCCGAGCGCGATTTCCAACGCCGCCGCGCCAGCCGGGTTGCACACAAGCAAATTGCCCGCCTGCAAAGCCAGCGTATCCATCGCGCCTGCATGGCCGATGCCGAAACGGCGCAAACCGAAGCGGCCCGAATCTTGAATGTGGGCGATGGCCTGCACCGCATGAACGCGTATCATAAACACACCTCCGCCGCCACAAAACGCACGGTGTCGCCCGCCAATAACAGCGTGGGCGGATAAGCGGCCGTCTGAAACAGAGCGGTGTCGGTGCGGCCGATAATCTGCCAACCGCCGGGCGAGGCAAACGGATACACACCGGTTTGGCTGCCGCCGATGCCCACCGAGCCGGCAGGTACTTCGGTGCGTGGCACGGCGCGGCGCGGGGTGTGCAGATGTTCGGGCAGGCCGCCGAGATAGGGAAAGCCGGGCTGAAAACCCATCATAAATACGGTGTAGAGCGGCTCGGTGTGGCGGCGCACGATTTCGGCAGGCGTGGTGTGGTGGAAAGCGGCCACTTCGGCCAAATCTTCGCCGAATTCACCGCCGTAGTGCACGGGAATATCCACATGCCGCCCCTGATGTTCCCCCGCCTGAATACGCGACCACAGATGATAAAGGCCGTCTGAAAGCGCGGCCAAATCGGCATCGGGCAGGGCGAAAACAGTGAGGTTGTTCATGCCGGTCACCGTTTCTAACACACCTTCCAATGAAGCAGCGGCATCGGCAAACGCCCACAAACGCCGCTGCTTGGCCAATTCGGCAGGCGGCGGCAGCGTGCAGACGAGGGCGGATTCGCTGATGGGGGTGATGGAGAGGGCGGTCATGTCGGGTTTGTTAAAAATTGTATGGATAATTCATATCGCTAATGTCAATGAGTTGTCAAGCGGGATATGGGTGTCGCTGATTATTGCTATGATAGATAATGGGTTTTTTGAAAAAATCCGGCTTATATGTGCAGAAACATTTTAATCCACTATATGAAAAAGGCCGTCTGAAAAGGTTGGTTGCAACCCCTTTCAGACGGCCTTTTTTAAAGCAGATAAAAATGCCTGTCTTACATCAAGCGCTTTTGCCGCTCATTATCTGCATATCGTAACCGCTCGGCGCTTGATAAACACGCAGGCCGAATTCGCCTGCTACCGCGAAAATGTGGTCGAAAATATCGGCTTGAATGCCTTCGTATTCCGCCCACACCACCGTGTTGGTGAAGCAGTAGATTTCCAGCGGAATGCCTTTGTCGCCCGCATCGAGCTGGCGCACCATCAGCGTCATGTCTTTGCGGATATGGCGGCTGTTTTCCAAATATTGCTGCAGATAAGCGCGGAAAGTGCCGAGGTTGGTGAGGTGGCGGCCATTGAGGTAGCTGCTGTTGTCGATTTTGTGCTCGGCGTTGAATTCGCGGATAGAAGCTTGGCGCGTGTCGAGATAATCGCCGAGCAGGCGGCTTTGGCGCAGGTGGTCGATTTCTTCTTGGTTGAGGAAATGCACGCTGTTGCTGTCGAGGTAAACCGCACGTTTGATGCGGCGGCCGCCCGATTCGCTCATGGCGCGCCAGTTTTTAAACGAATCGGAAATCAGCGCGTAAGTGGGCAGAGTGGTGACGGTGTTGTCCCAGTTTCGCACTTTCACGGTAGTCAGCCCGATGTCGGTCACGCTGCCATCGGCGCCGTATTTCGGCATTTCCAGCCAGTCGCCGATGTTGAGCATGCGGTTGGCGGAGAGCTGGATGCCTGCTACCAAGCCCAAAATCGGGTCTTTGAATACCAGCATCAACACCGCCGTCATCGCGCCGAGGCCGCTCAAGAGAATCAGCGGCGATTGGCCGAGCAAAAGCGAAACCAGCAATAGGCCGATGCCGATGGAGGCCAGCAGCTTCACCGTCTGCACCAAGCCGCGCACCGGAAAATGCTGCGCCAGATTGCGGCGGAACAAATAAGTCTGCAATGTGTCGAGCAGCGCAAACACGGTCAGCAGCGCAAACACCAAACACCAAATATGGGTAACGGTAATCAGCCCCTCGCGCCATTCGCTCACCGGCAGCCAGATGCGCAGCTGCACCGCCAGCAAAATGCCCTGAATGGTGAGCGCCAGATTGCTGAACAATTTCTGCTCGGCCAGCGTGTTGAGGAAAACCAGCTTGGACGATTTAAATTTTTTCGCCAACACACGGAAAATGCCGTAATGGATAACGGCATGTAAAACCAGCGTGGTGAGGATAATCAGGCCGATCATAATCATATTGACGATGAGGTCGGAGTGCGGATAGCCGTGGCCGGTGAGCCATTGCAGCAATTGTTCGCGCATGGGCGGGGTGTCCTTTCTGGTTGTGTGAAACCCGTTGCGCATTTAGGGGAATCCCATTTTCAGTCGATTAATATTTCTT
>CAYVIS010000120.1:0-6344 GCA_964451565.1 uncultured Neisseria sp. | reverse complement strand
TTACAGGATACGGCTTCCAGCCATTTCTAGCCTGAAATTTGTCCCTTATCCCACATTTTACTTACATATTTTCAACTTCAATTTCACCAAATTGAGTCGGCAAAATCATATCCCACGGGCCACATGCACCCCATTTAGGATCTTTGAAATATTTTTCGGAAAATACCAGTGCCGCTTTAGGCGGTATCTGAAACGATTTTTCCGGTACAGCGGTAGCCAGCTTTTTAGACAAATCTGCCGACATAACCGCGCCCCATGCCCGACAACCACGGTAGCCCGAGCCACTCCAACCGCTCCCGACACGAATAGTTTGGTTGCTCACATTGCGGAACACCCAAGCCATATCCTTACCCTTAACCACTTTTTGCGGCTTTAAAATCGAAGAACCATTTGTGCTCAAGCAGGAATTTCCACCTTGATAATTGTTGCTGCCACACAATGAAGCCGCTTTATAGCCTTGCAACGGATGCGCGGCATACACGTTAGCCGACAGCAGAGCCGCTGCGGCGATCAGTAATCCTTTTTTCATGACTATATCCCTGTAAATATTTGATTCAAATTAATTGTGCTAACCAACATAAAATTGAAGCATTGCTTACAACCATTTGCTTGATACAACCTTTGCAGGCACGACTTCAAATTTCAATGTCGATTATTATAATAGCATCACACTCACCTAAAGACAGTTATAGTTTTCATAAAGCATCTTTTAATTGGTTGTTCACAAACTGTTCCATACGGATACTGCACCGCATGGAAAGCGAACACAACCCTCTCCTCTCAGCTATCGTTTGATTTTTGCGAAAAACATCCGCCAAGTGCGCCGGTTTAAAGAAATGTCGCAAGAAGAATTGGCACATCTTGCCAATATCAGCAGGGTATATCTCGGCGAGGTGGAACGCGGCGAGCGCAATATCACCATTGATGTGATGGAAAAAATCGCTTCCGCATTGGAAATTCCGTTGGAGCAGCTGTTACAGCCCAATCTGACAAAAATCGGTTGATAAAAGGCCGTCTGAAACATGGGTTTCAGACGGCCTTTCGTTATCTCTACTCAATCAACCAGCCTTATTCAATATTCTGTACCTGCTCGCGCATCTGTTCGATCAACACTTTCAATTCCACCGATGCCTGTGTGCATTCGGCGGCGATGGCTTTGCTGCCGAGGGTGTTGGCTTCGCGGTTGAGCTCCTGCATCAGAAAGTCCAGCCGTTTGCCGACGCTGCCTTTGCCTTCAGTAACGATGCGGCGCACTTCGGCGATGTGGGTGCGCAGGCGGCTGAATTCTTCGTCGACGTCGGCTTTCTGCATAAACAGGGAAAATTCCTGCTGCAGGCGGTTGTCGTCGATGTTGGCGACGGCTTCCTGCAGGCGGGTGCGCACTTTTTCTAGGTGGGCATCGAGCAAGTGAGGAAACAGCTCGCTGAGCGAATCGACGATTTCTTCCATGGCGGCGAGGCGTTCGAGCAGGTGTTGCTGCAGTTTTTCACCTTCACGGGCACGGGCGGCGGCGAAGTCTTTCAGGGCTTGGTTGAGCAGCTTGTGCACGGTTTTGGCGAAGGCTTCTTCGTCTTCGCTCTGGCTCGACAATACGCCAGGGAATTTGAGGATGTCGGCAACGGAAAGTTTACCTAAATCGTCGTGCTGTTTGCGCCATTTTTTGTTGAGGTAGGCGAGCTGGTGCACCAATTCCTGATTAATCGCCAGCTTGCCGCCTGCGCCTGCTTCGAGCGCTTGCACTTGGATGCGGCATTCGATTTTGCCGCGCACGGCTTGGGCGGCAACGGCTTCGCGCATGGCGCTTTCAAGGTGGCGCATATCGTCGGGCATTTTAAACTGCACATCGAGATAGCGGTGGTTGACGGCGCGGATGTCAAGGTTGATGCGGCGGCCGCCGCTCTCGCCGGCGGCGTTGGCAAAGCCGGTCATGCTGTGGATGCTCATGGTGTTTTACTCCGTGTGTAAAGGGTGAGTGAAAGCAGGCTCAATATACCACAAGGGCGCGTGTTATAATCCGCGTCATCAATATTTAAAGGATACGCCATGACTGACTACACCCGCAGCGGCCGCGCCGCCGATGAATTGCGTGCGATTAAAATCACGCCAGATTTTCTGCCCCACACCGACGGCTCCTGCCTGATTGAGGCGGGCAACACCAAAGTGATTTGCACGGCGACGATTGATGAGAATGTGCCGCCGTTTCTGCGCGGCAAGGGTCAGGGCTGGGTGACGGCGGAATACGGTATGCTGCCTGCTTCTACCGCCGGACGGATGCGCCGTGAGGCGGCGGCCGGCAAACAGAGCGGCCGCACGCAGGAAATCCAGCGTTTAATCGGCCGTTCGCTACGGGCGGTGGTGGATTTGAGCCAATTGGGCGAGCGCCAGATTTTAATCGACTGCGATGTGATTCAAGCCGACGGCGGCACGCGCACGGCCAGCATCACCGGCGCGTTTGTGGCGCTGCAAATGGCCATCGGCAAGCTGGTGGCGGCGGGTATGCTGATTCACAACCCCATCCGCGAAGCGGTGGCGGCGGTGTCGGCAGGCGTGGTGAATGGTGTGCCGCTGCTGGATTTGGATTATCCGGAAGATTCGGGCTGCGACAGCGATGTGAATATCGTGATGACGGCTTCGGGCAAAATCATTGAGATTCAGGGCACAGCCGAGGGCGCGCCGTTCAGCGTGGAAGAATTGAATGCGCTGGTGGCGCTGGGTCAGAAAGGCGTGGCCGAATTGGTGCAACACCAGCAATGGGCATACCAACAACGCGCCTGAACTTAGGCTTGCGAAACAAAAGGCCGTCTGAACGCTGCTGCGCACATCCGCCACAGTTTCAGACGGCCTTTCCATATCCCGCCATCTTATACTGAAATTTCCTGCCGACTTTTCATTTTGTTGACAATTTATCCGCATCAAAAGCAGAATATTGCAAATCAACTCAACTTAAAGCACAGTATTGCGCGCAAAGCCCCGTTTAAATCAATTTAAAACCAAACAAACCTTGTCACCGTTGTAAAAAATCGTAATAATGCTTCAATTCTTCGCAGATTACAGCAATCTGATTATTTCCCTTATTCTTGAGCAAGAAAGCATAAGCAAATGGCGTTAATCGTACAAAAATACGGCGGCACTTCAGTCGGCTCCGCCGAGCGCATTAAAAACGTGGCCGCCCGCGTTGCCAAAACCCGTGCCGAAGGCCACGATGTGGTGGTAGTGGTGTCGGCCATGAGCGGCGAAACCAACCGCTTGGTGGCGCTGGCGCAGGAAATGCAGGATTTTCCCGATCCGCGCGAGCTGGATGTGGTTTTGTCTACCGGCGAACAAGTGACCATCGGCCTCTTGGCGATGGCGTTGAAAAACATCGGCGTGCCCGCCAAGAGCTACACCGGCTGGCAGGTGGCCGTAAAAACCGACACAGCCCACACCAAAGCGCGTATCGAAGACATCGACGACACTAAAATGCGCGCCGATTTGCAGCAGGGCAAAGTGGTGATTGTGGCCGGTTTTCAAGGCATCGACCCCGACGGCGACATCGCCACCCTCGGCCGCGGCGGCTCCGATACTTCCGCTGTGGCGCTGGCCGCCGCGCTCAAAGCCGACGAATGCCAGATTTACACCGACGTTGACGGCGTGTACACCACCGACCCGCGCGTGGTGCCCGAGGCGCGCCGCCTCAACACCATCACCTTTGAGGAAATGCTCGAGCTGGCCAGCTTGGGCTCGAAAGTTTTGCAAATCCGCTCGGTGGAATTCGCCGGCAAATATAAAGTGCGCCTGCGCGTATTGAGCAGCCTGACTGACGGCGGCGAAGGCACCCTGATTACCTTTGAAGAGGACAACAACATGGAAAGAGCTGCCGTATCCGGTATCGCATTCGACAAAAACCAGGCCCGCATCAACGTGCGCGGCGTGCCCGACAAACCCGGCGTGGCCTATCAGATTCTGGGTGCCGTGGCCGATGCCAATGTTGAAGTGGACATGATTATCCAAAACGTCGGCGAAGAAGGCACCACCGACTTCTCTTTCACCGTGCCGCGCGGCGACTACCAACCCACCATCGAATTGATGGAAAAGCTGAAAGACGGCTTGGGCGCAACCGCCATCGACGGCAACGATGCCGTGTGCAAAGTATCCATCGTCGGCTTGGGCATGCGCTCGCATGTGGGCGTGGCCTCGAAAATGTTCCGCACGCTGGCTGAAGAAGGCATCAATATCGAGATGATTTCCACTTCCGAAATCAAAGTATCGGTATTGATTGACGAAAAATACATGGAACTGGCCACCCGCGTATTGCACAAAGCCTTCGATTTGGCTTAATCAACGCAAACGCATCATAGTAAAGGCCGTCTGAAACATCGGGTTTCAGACGGCCTTTTATTGCATGCCTGCCGCCTTCTCGCCGCACGGACACCGGCAATATCGCTACAAAATCGTTGCTTCTCCGCAACAATCAAGGCAGCAGACTGTTCCGAATCATCGCCGAAAATACCGCTCATCCGGCAAATTCATCCACTGTTTCATTAACAAACAAATATCTTGATTTGCCTCAATAAGCCGCTATTACACGCCTTGTCACAAAAGCGTAACATTTCGCCCGCACAAGCAATTTTTCAGAAAGAATTTATCATGTCAGGATTTCTCGCGATTAAAAAAATCCCCAACAAAGGGATTCCCATTGCCGAACAGCGCCGCATGTGGCTGCGCCAGTTTCTCAAAGCCTTTATGGTGGTGTTCCTCACATACATGTGTATGTATTTGATTCGAAACAATTTCAAAGCCGCCCAACCGATGATGAAAGAGCAGCTCGGCCTCTCTACGCTAGAGCTGGGCTATATCGGCTTGGCGTTCAGCATCACCTACGGCCTCGGCAAAACCGCGGTCGGCTATTACATCAGCGATAAAAACACCAAAAAATCCATTTCCGTGATGTTGATTGGCGCGGCCATTTCTGTATTGGCAATGGGCTTACTGCTGAGCGCTTACGGCTCGGTTATCGGTATTTTCGTGGTGTTGTGGGGTTTGAACGGCATCTTTCAGGCAGCGGGCGGCCCGGCTTCTTATTCCACCATTTCACGCTGGGCGCCGCGCACCGAACGCGGCCGCTATTTGGGCTTTTGGAATATGTCGCACAACGTCGGCGGCGCGATTGCCGGTATGCTGGCACTTTGGGGTGCAAACACGTTTTTCGGCGGCAGCGTGCTGGGGATGTTTATCTTTCCGGCGGTGATTGCGCTGATTATCGGCTTTGCGGGGCTGTTTATCGGCAAAGACGATCCGGAAGAGCTGGGCTGGAACCGTTGTGAGGAAATCTTCGGCGAGCCTGTGGAAGCGGAAAACAATCAGGCCGACGAAATGCCGATGTGGCCTGCGTTTAAGCAGTTTGTATTGCGCAATCCGTGGATTTGGATGCTGTGTATCGCCAACGTGTTTGTGTATATCGTGCGCATCGGCATCGACAACTGGGCGCCGCTCTATGTCACTGAAGCGCTCGGCTTCGACAAAATGGACGCGGTCAACACCATCTTCTATTTTGAAGTAGGCGCGATTCTTGCCAGCATGAGCTGGGGCTATGTGTCCGACCTGCTCAACGGCCGCCGCGCCGCCGTGGCCGTGGCCTGCATGGTAGCGATTATTTTCGTGGTAATGCTCTACCGCAACGCCACCAGCGTGATGATGGTGAACGTATCGCTGTTTTTACTGGGTGCCCTGATTTTCGGCCCGCAGCTTTTGATTGGCATTTCGCTGGTCGGCTTCGTACCTAAAAAAGGCATCAGCGTGGCCAACGGCATGACCGGCACCTTTGGCTATCTCTTCGGCGACTCAGCCGCCAAAGTAGGCTTGGCCGCCATCGCCGACCCCGAACGCAACGGTCTCACCGTGTTCGGCCATACCCTGCACGGCTAGTCGGATGTGTTTATCGTGTTTTATATCGCCCTCTTTATCGGCATCATCCTGTTAACCATTGTGGCCTTTGGCGAAGAACGCCGCATCCGCCATGTGGCCAAACAACTCGGCCAATCCTGATTCCGACAAGATAAATGAGTAGCAAACAGGCCGTCTGAACGCTTTCAGACGGCCTTTGTCATGGAAAAATGCTACAATAGCCACCTGTTTATCCGATAAAGCACCCGCCATGACCCAAGCCGCTATCGAACATGTACAAGCCGTTGCCTTCGACCTCGACGGCACCCTCTGCGATTCCATTCCCGACCTCGCCGCCGCCGCCAATGCCATGCGCGAACACATGGGCAAAAGCCCGTTGCCGCCCCAAACCGTCGAAAGCTACGTAGGCGACGGCATCGCCAACCTCGTGCACCGCGTGCTCACCCACAGCCGCGACGAAA